>JAKDNL010000220.1 GCA_030451825.1 Pseudonocardia sp.
GGTGGGTCACTCGGGGGGCACGTTTTGTCTTCCGGCGCTCGACCGGGTGGGGCCGGGGTGGATCAGGGAGCGGCGGCGAGCAGGTCCCCGGTGGCGGATCGGCGGAGCTTGCCGGACGGGGTCTTCGGCAGGGTGCCCGGCGGGAGCACCGCGACCTCGGCCGGTCGCACCCCGACCGCGGACACCACCCGGGAGATGACGTCGGCGCGGATCTTCTTGGCGACGTCGGCGTCCTCGGAGTCGCGGGCCTCGACCGCGACCGCGAACGACTCGCGGTGCCGGTCCGGGCCCGCGGCCAGGCGGACCGCGACGACGTTGCCGGCGCGCACACCGTCGGCCTCGCCCGCGGCGCGCTCGATGTCGGTCGGGTAGATGTTGCGCCCGCCCATGATGATCACGTCCTTGCGACGGCCGCAGACGACGACGGCGCCGGCCTCGGTGAGGTAGCCCTCGTCGCCGGTGTCGAACCAGCCGTCGACGTCCTGGGTGGCCACCGGCCCGTCGACGGTCAGGTAGCCGGGCGTCACGGCCTCGCCGCGCAGCTGCAGCACCCCGACCTCGCGGATCCCGCGCACCGCACCGTCGCCGTCGACGACGCGGACCTCGATCCCGGGCAGCGGCGGGCCGAGCTCCGGGAAACCGCGGGACGGGCCGTCGTCGCCGGTCGCGGGTGTGGCGCTGCGGTGCAGCTCCAGTGCCTCGGCGTCGACGACGTCGGTCCGCAGGCCGGACTCCACCGGCGCGAACGACACCCCGAGCGCGGTCTCGGCCATCCCGTAGGCGCACAGCACCGACTCCGCCCGCAGACCGAACCGCGCGCCGGCGTCGGTGAACGCGGTGACGGCCTGCGGGTCGATCGGCTCGGCGCCGTTGAGCGCGATCCGCAGTGACGACAGGTCGAGCTCGCCGTCGTCGACGCGGGCGAGCTGACGGGCCAGCACGGCGTAGGCGAAGTTCGGGGCGGCGGTGACGGTGCAGGCGTACTTGCTGATCAGCTCGGCCCACAGGCGCGGGCGGCCGAGGAACTCGGTCGGGGTGACCGAGACCAGGTCCAGGCCGACCGTCATCGGCACCGTCAGGAACCCGACCATCCCCATGTCGTGGAACAACGGCAGCCAGGACACCATCCGGTCGCGCTCGACGACCAGGTCGGACGCGATCACCATCCCGGTGATGTTGGAGTGCAGGTTGGCGTGGGTGATCCGGACGGCCTTCGGGGTCGCAGTGGAGCCGCTGGTCAGCTGCAGCAACGCCGTGTCGGCCTCGCCGGCGACGGCGGCGTCGGGGGTGAACGCGTCCGGGTCACCCTCCAGCGAGTCGATCGTGGCGAACGCGATGCCCTGCTCGGTGAGCACCGGCGCGAGCGCGTCGAACGGCGGGCCGAGCAGCACCATCCGCGCGCCGATCATGCGCAGGACCTCGACCGTGTCCGCCGCCCAGACGGCCAGGTCGGTGCGCGGGGTGGGCTGGTGCAACATCGTGACGCTGCCGCCGCAGAGCCAGACCGCCTGCGCGACAGGGGCGATCGCGGCCGGCTCCCCGGCCAGCACGCCCACCGCGGAGCTCGGGGTCAGGCCGGGCACCCCGTCGCCGCCGCGGCGCAGCGCGTCCGCCCGGCCGCGGGCGACCCGGTGGATCTCGGCCCAGGAACGGTGCAACGGCTCGTGCGGCTCGCCGGTGGTCATGCCACGGCCGGTCCCGCCCGCTCCCGTCGCGTCGCCGTGCGCGGGGACCGGGCCGGAAGCGGCCGCGGATTCCAGCATCATCGCCAGGAAGCGGGACATACCCGGCAGCCTAGCGACGTCGGCACCCTCCCCGCCGCGACCGCGCTCCGGGCTCACTTCGCACAGGTTCCTGTGTCCTCGCAGAGGTCCGAACCTGTGCGAGGACACCATTCGGTCTGCGAGGTCGGGCCGGCCGCGGTGCCGACACGATCGCGGAGGGAGCGGGATCGGCGGATCGGGGCAGGACGCCCGGCGTTCGCCACCTGTGCGCCGACGAGCGGATCGGGCGTCATCCGGCGGGCGTAGTATCCGGCGGCGTGTCCCAGCCGCAGACGCCGCCCGCCCCGCCGCCCGCCCTCGCCGACGCCGTCTCGCGGGTCCTGCCCGGCGCCCGCACCGACCTCGAACGCCTGGTGCGCATCCCCAGCATCTGGGCCGATCCGGCGCACGCCGAGGACACCCGGCGCAGCGCCGAGGCCGTCGCCGAGCTGGCCCGCGACGCGGGCGCGGAGTCGGTGCGGATCCTCACCGCGGACGGGGGCGCCGATGCCCCCGCCGACGCTCCGGTCGGGGCACCGGCCGTCGTCGCGCACTGGCCCGCCCCGCCCGGGATGCCGACCGTGATGCTCTACGCCCACCACGACGTGCAGCCGACCGGCGGCGACGAGAACTGGACGTCGGCGCCGTTCGAGCCGACCGAGCGCGACGGGCGCCTCTACGGGCGCGGTGCCGCGGACGACAAGGCCGGCGTGATGACCCACCTGGCCGTGCTGCGGGCCTACGACGGGACGCCCCCGGTCGGGGTCACGCTGTTCATCGAGGGCGAGGAGGAGTCCGGCTCGCCGACGCTGACCGCGTTACTGGACACACACCACGAGCTGCTCACCGCGGACGTCATCGTGATCGCCGACGCCGGCAACCCGTCGGTCGACGTGCCGGCGCTCACCACCACGCTGCGCGGCCTGGTCGACGTCGTGGTCGAGGTGTCGATGCTGGAGAGCCCGGTGCACTCCGGGATCTACGGCGGCCCGGTCGGCGACGCCCTGACCGCGCTGTGCCGGACGCTGGGTTCGCTGCACGACGACAAGGGCGAGGTCACCGTACCCGGCCTGACCAGCGCCGTCTCGACCGGTACATCGTGCTCGGGGCCGGACGCCGACGAGGGCACGTTCCGCTCCGACGCCGGGCTGCTCCCCGGCGTCGAGCTGATCGGCACCGGGACGATCCAGGAGCGGATCACGCACAAGCCGGCGATCTCGGTGCTGGGCATCGATGCGCCACGGGTCGAGGAGTCGTCGAACGTCCTGCTCCCCCGCGCCCGCGCGATGGTGAGCATGCGGCTCGCTCCCGGCGAGGACGCGAAGGCCGCCCAGGCCGCCCTGGCCGAGCACCTCGAGGCGCACGTCCCGTGGGGCGCGCACGTCACGACGTCGTCCGGCTCCGGGACCGCCGAGCCGTTCAGCCTGGAGACCACCGGCCCGGTCTACGACGCCGCGCGCCAGGCCTTCTCCTCGGCCTACGGCAACGCGAGTGTCGAGATGGGCATCGGCGGCTCCATCCCGTTCATCGCCGAGTTCGCGCGGACGTTCCCGGGCGCGGCGGTGCTGGTCACCGGCGTCGGCGACCCGGCCAGCCGCTGGCACGGCATCGACGAGAGCCTGCACCTGGCGATGTTCGGCCGGGGCGTGCTCGCCGAGGCACTGCTGCTGGCGCGCCTGGCCGGCTGAGACCCGGAGCTCAGCGGACGACCTGGACGCTGTCGCCCGCGCCGAGGTCGGCGAAGAACCGCTTGGCCGAGGCGCGGGACAGGTGCAGGCAGCCGGCCGATCGGGTGCCCAGGCTGCCCTGGTGGAACGCGACGCCGGGCACGAAGAACACCGAGTACGGCATCGGCGCGTCGAACTCGCGGGAGTGGTAGTCGCGGACCTTGTTCGTCACCGCGAACGTCCCGACCGGGGTCGGCTCGCCGCGCCGTCCACCGAGCACGGACACCGGCCCGTAGACGATCCGTCCCGCGCCGTCGGTCAGCCACGCCTTCTTCGCGGACAGGTCCACGCAGGCTCGCGCCGTCACCGCGCACGGCGGGCGGACCTTGGCCAGCGCAGCCGACGCGGCCCGGGTCGCGGCCGTCGCCGGGGTGGAGGCGCTGCGGGCCACCAGCGCCGGAACCGCACCGGCCGGTCGGGCGGCGGGTCGGGCGGCGGGTGGGGCGGCCGGGACGGACGCGGCGGACGCGGCGGACGCGGCCGGCGGCGCCACCGCCAGCTCGGCGGTGGCGGACGTCGCTGCGCTCGCGGACGCACCGGTGAGCGCCCCCACGGCGATCAGCACGAACACGGCGGTCAGCACGACCGGACGACGGAGCGACATGAGCCGGACCCCGGGCTTCTCTCAGAGGTGATCAGGAGTTCCGGAACCGTATGCCCGCCGGAGGCGTTCGGTGACCGGTCGTGATCACACTGCAACGGCGTCGCGCGTGGCGGCCCCTGGTCAGGCGACGATCTGCACCGGGTCGCTCGGCTGCAGGTTCTCGTAGAACGCCGTCGCCGCGGCGGGTTCGAGGTGGATGCAACCGTTCGACGTCCTGGCCGCGTCACCGGCGTGGAACGCGACGCCCGAGTAGAAGAACACCGAGTTCGGCATCGGGGCGTTGTCGAACTGGCGGCTGCGGTGGTCGGCGTCCTTCCAGAGCACGCCGAACGTGCCGACCGGCGTCGCCGAGGCACTGCCGCCGCCGCGCGCCGCAACCGGGCCACGAGTGAGGTGCCCGGCACCGTCGGTCAACCAGGCCTTCTTCGCGGACAGGTCGACGCACGCCTTCGCCGTCACCGCGCACGGGGTCGGCGACGCGGGCGCCGGGGGCGGCGGCGGGGCCGGTGCGGCCGAGGCGAGGCCGGCGGAACCGACGACGGCGACAGTGGCGGTCAGCGCGGCGCTGCCCAGCAGCGCGAGGCGACGGGTGACGGTCACGGTGGAGTTCCCTCCGTTGCGGAGATGTCGTCGGACAGCGGGACCCGCAGGCGGCCGGGCGTACCGGCGGCCGGGCGGTCCCGGGAGGTCGGGGCGGACACCGGGCGACCCGACGTCCGCTTCCCGGGGGCGGACACCGGTCGGGGATCCGTGTCCGCTGCGTCGTGGGTACCCGCCACCCGGCGGGCCACACCGCGGTGGCACGGGATGACCGGCGTTTGCCCAGCTCAGAGGATCACATCACCGTTTCCGGATCGGAAGGACCGCTCGGGCGCGGCCCGGGGTGTGACCTCGCCGGCCGCGGGTACCTTGCGAACGTGAAGTTCGGAGTGGCGACGTTCGTGACCGATGAAGGAATCCGTCCGGCTCCGCTGGGCCGGGCGCTGGAAGAGCGGGGGTTCGACTCGGTGTTCCTCGCCGAGCACTCGCACATCCCGGCCGGCCGGGAGTCGCCGTACCCGGGCGGCGGGGACCTGCCCCGCAAGTACTACCGCACGCTGGACCCGTTCCTCGTGCTCACCGAGATGGCCGCGGTGACCGAGGACCTGCTGCTGGGGACCGGCATCGTGCTGCTCCCGCAGCGCGACGTGATCCACACCGCGAAGCAGGTCGCGAGCCTGGACCTGCTCTCGAACGGCCGAGTTCAGTTCGGCGTCGGCGCCGGGTGGAACCGCGAGGAGATGCGCGACCACGGCGTGGACCCGCGCAAGCGCGGCCCGCTGATGACCGAGCAGCTCGGAGCGCTCAAGGAGCTGTGGACGAAGGACGAGGCGGAGTTCCACGGCGAGCACGTGGACTTCGACCCGACGTTCTGCTGGCCCAAGCCGGTGCAGAGTCCGCATCCGCCGATCTACCTCGGTGGCGAGAGCGAGCCGGCGCTGAACCGGCTGGCCACGCACGGCGACGCCTGGCTCCCGCGCGCCCACACGTCGGTCGACGAGATCAACCGGGTCCGTTCCTGGCTCGCCGACCAGGGCCGCACCGACGTGCCGTTCACCGTGTTCGGCCTGGCCCCGGACCGCGACGCGATCAAGGCCTACGCCGACGCCGGCGTCGAGCGGGTGGCGCTGACACTGGGCACGCTGCCCGAGGACGAGACGCTGTCCGCCCTGGACGACCTGGCCGCGGTGGCCGGCGAGATCTGACCGTCAGACCTCCTTCCGGGCCGCGAGCCACCGCAGCAACGACGCGGTGAGCGCCTCCGGGGCGTCGAGCTGGATCAGGTGCCCCGCGCCGGGCACCAGGTCCAGCTCGGCGCCGGGGATCGCCGCCGCGAGCCGGTGCGCCCGGTCCACCGGGATCCACGCGTCGTCCTCGCCCCAGATCACCCGCACCGGCATCGTCAGCTCCGGGTAGCGGGGCTCGACCTCGTCGGTGAACCGCTGGTCGGCCTGGGCGATCTGGCGGTAGAACGCCGACTTCCCGGCCGGCCCCGTCCAGGGCTCGACCAGGGCCCGCTCCGCGGCGGCGGTCAGGCCCTGCGCGCTCGCGCCGCGGACGTACGCCGCGACCAACGCCTCGTGCAGCGGATCGGGCAGTGCCGCGAACACGCCGGCGTTCTCGCGCACCAGCCGGAAGAACTCCGATCCCCACGGCGCCAGCGCGACGACGTCGACCAGCGCGAGGGAGGCGTAGCCCGCGCCGTGCACCACGTGCGCCCGCAACGCCACCGCGCCGCCGTAGTCGTGCGCCACCACGTGCGGCGACGCGAGTTCCCAGTGCTCCAGCAACGCGGCCAGCAGCCGGCCCTGGGTGCCGAGCGAGACGTCCGCGCCCTCGTCCATCGACGACCGCCCGTAGCCGGGCATGTCCCACAGGTACACCTCGTACCCGGCGCTCAGCGCCGTCGCGATCGGTTCCCACAGCCGCGACGACCACGGCGTGCCGTGGCAGAACACGACCGGCGGCCCGTGCCCGGCGCGCGTCCACCGCACGCGGTGGCCCTCCCACATGAACTCCCGTTCCAGATCCACACCGCGCACCGTGCCACGGGGCACCGACAGTCCTGGCCCGTCTTCGGGCTCCCCGGCGAACCGGTTCGGTTCCCGGGCCCGGCCGGGGCAGAATGGCGCCGTGCAGATCGGGGTGCTCGGGGCGGTGACCGCGCGCCGATCCGACGACGGTCGCGCCGAGCTGGCCCCCGCCGGTCCGCGGCTGCGTGGCCTGCTCGCCCGGCTCGCGCTCGACGCCGGGCATCCCGTCGCCACGTCGGTGCTGGTGGACGCGTTGTGGGGCGGGCAACCGCCGGACGGCGTGGGCAACGCCCTGCAGTCGCTGGTGTCCCGGCTGCGCCGCGCGCTCGGCGCCGACCTGGTCCGGACCGCCCCCGGCGGCTACCGCCTCGACATCGCACCGGACGGTGTGGACGCCCTGCGCTTCGCCACCCTGCGCCGCGCCGCCACCGACGAGCCCGACCCGCGCCGGGCGTGCGAGCTGCTGAGCGACGCGCTGGCGCTCTGGCGCGGCCCGGCACTCGCCGACGTGCGTGACGTTCCGTTCGCCGAGCCCACCGCCGTCCGGCTGGCCGGTACCCGCGCCGACGCCGTCGAGCAGCTGGCCGCGCGGGGGCGCGACGCCGGTGCCCCCGCCACCGGGCTGGACGCGCTGACCGCCCTGCTCGACGAGCAGCCGTTACGCGAGAGCACGGCCGTCGCCCTCGCGTGGGGCCTGCTGGCCGGGGGCCGCCAGGCGGACGCCCTCGACGTCCTGGACCGGACCCGCGATGCGCTGGCCGAGTCGCTCGGGGTGGACCCCGGCCCGGACCTGGCCCGGACCCGGATGGCCGTCCTGCGCGGCGAGCACGAGGCGACGCCACGGTCCCGACCGGCGGTCACCGGCGTGAACGGGGGCAGGACGGCGGCCTCGTCCGCACCCGTGCCACCCCCGGCCCTGTCACCCACGGCCCTGTCGCCGGTGGTCCCGGGTCCGCCGGCGACCGGCTCGCGCCCCGTCGTCGGCCGGAACGGTTCCTCCGCGTCGGCACCGCCGCCGGGCGGCACGCCCTTCTCCGGCACACCGCCCCGGCGCGCTCCCGCGCTGACCACGTTCGTCGGACGCGACGCCGACGTCGCGCGCGTGCGCGAGCTGCTCACCGGCTCCCGGCTGGTCACCGTGACCGGTCCGGGCGGGGCGGGCAAGACCCGGCTGAGCGCGGAGGTCGTCGGCCCTCTGGAGGACGCCGTCGCGGTCGCGGAGCTGGCCCCGCTCACCGGGGACGACCAGCTGCCGTCCGCGCTGCTGCACGCCGTCGGCGGTCCGGACCTGGTGCTGCGCAACGGGTCCGATCCGGTCGACACGACCGAACGGCTGTACGCCGCGCTGGCCGGGCGGGACCTGTTGCTCGTCCTGGACAACTGCGAGCACCTCGTCGGGGCGGTCGCCGACCTGGTCCAGACACTGCTCGACGCCTCCGCGGGGCTGCGCGTGCTGGCCACCAGCCGGGAGCCGCTGGGGATCACCGGCGAGGTCCTGCACCCGCTCGGGGCGCTGTCGGACGAGCACGCGGCGCGGCTGTTCGCCGACCGCGCCGCCGCCGTGCTGCCCGGCTTCGACGGCGAGGGGGACACGGGAGTCGTCGCCGAGATCTGCCGCCGTCTCGACGGGCAGCCGCTGCCCATCGAGCTCGCCGCCGCACGGGTCCGCACGCTGAGCACGCGCGAGATCGCCGACCGGCTCGACGACCGGTTCCGGCTGCTCACCACCGGCTCCCGGACCGCGCTGCCCCGGCACCAGACGTTGCGCGCCGTCGTCGACTGGAGCTGGGACCTGCTCACCGTCGCCGAACGCCGCCTGGCCGTCCGGATGGGTGTGTTCGCCGGACCCGTCGACGCCGGGACCGTCGAACGTGTCTGCGGCGATGACCCGGACGACGCGTTCGATCTGCTCTCCGTGCTGGTGGACAAGTCGCTCGTGCTGGCCGCCCCGGACCCGGACGGCGGCGCGACCCGCTACCTGATGCTGGAGACCATCCGCGAGTACGCCGCGGCCCGGCTCGGTGAGTCCGGCGAGCGGGAGGCGATCACCGCGGCGCACGCCGGGTGGGCGCTCGCCCTGCTCGAGCGCGCCGAGCCGGCGCTGCGCACCCGCGACCAGCTCGACGCGCTGGGGTCGATCCGCCGCGCCGAGGGCGAGATCACCCTCGCGTTGCGCCGCGCCGTCGCCGCACGGGACGTGCAGCTGGCGCACGCGCTGCTGGCCGGGATGCAATGGAGCTGGACGGTCCGCGGCTCGCTGAGCTCGGCCGAGCGCTGGGCCGCCGAGGTGTGGGCGCTGCCGGAGCCGGAGCCCGGACGGTCGACCGCGATCAACCGGACGTTCCGCGCGCTGCTGCGCGCCGCGCGGGGCGACTCCGCCGGGGCCTCGGCCGACCTGGCGGCACTGGCCGCGTCGCTGCCGGACCTGCCCCGGCCGTGGCACCCGGCGGTGACGCTCGCCGAGCCGGTCCGGCGGGCGTTCGGCGAGGCCGACGACGGCGGGCTCACCGAGCTCGTCGATAACCCGGCGGACCGCTGGCTGCAGGGCGCGGCCGCCCAGATGCTCGCCACCGTCGCCGAGAACGAGGGCGACCTGGACGGCCAGCGACGGATGCTGCGGATCGCGCACGCCCGGTTCACCGAGTTCGGTGACCGTTTCGGGCTCGGGATGAGCGTGTTCTCGCTCGGCGAGCTGGAGGAGCTCGCCGGCGAGTCCGACGCCGCGCGGGCGGCGTTCGACGAAGCCGTCGCGCTGGCCACCGAGCTCGGCAACCTCGATGACGCGCCGCAGTTCCGGATGCGGCTGGCCGGGCTGGCCGTGCGCACCGGCGACCTCGACGAGGCCCGCGCACAGATGCGCGCGGCACTCGCCGAGACCGAGGGCCGGGATGCGACCTGGTTCGGCCACGTCGACCGCTTCCGGGTCGACATCGAGCGCCGGGGCGGCGACACGGCGCTGGCCCGCGCGCTGCTCGACCGCGCGGAGCAGGACATGGCATCCGGCGCGATGCCGGGGACGCCGCAACGCGACGCGAGCCTGCTCGAGGCTCGGGCCGCGATCGAGCTGGACGAGGGACGTCTCGATGCCGCACGCGACCTGCTCGACCGGGCCGCCGGCCCGGCCCGGACCAGCGGGGACGGCCCGGTCATCGCCCGGGTCGCCGAGACGTCCGCGCGGTGGGCGGTCGCCGCCGGAGATCCGGAGCGGGCGGGCGAGCTGCTCGGTGTGGCGATCACCCGCCGCGGCACGCTCGACCACGGCGACCCCGAGGTCCGGGCCGTCCTGGCCGCCGTGCGGGCCGCGCTCGGCGAGACCGGCGCGGACACGGCGATGTCCCGTGGGCGGTCGCTGCCCCGCGACCATCCCCCGGGCGCCTCCTCAGCCGGCGCCTGACTGACCCACCAGCACCGCCACCACCCCTCGGTGGGGGGGTGTGGGGGAGCGGCGGCGCGGGGCGGGCCCCCGGGGGGG
>JAKDNL010000849.1 GCA_030451825.1 Pseudonocardia sp.
TCCCGAACAACATCATTCGCAGGACGAACGCGACGACCGTGCTGCTCTTGCCGCGACCCGGCTCCCCGAAGATCACCATGTTCGGGTTGGTCGCCAACCCGCGCAGCAGCCACTCGATCGGGTGGCAGTAGAACGCGCCCCCGGACAGCACGTCGTAGCCCATCCGGGCCCCGACCGCGGGCACCCCGTTCGCCGCGAGCAGGGGGAACAGCCCACCGATCTCGTTGGTCGCGGCCAGATACACCGGGGCGCGCGCGGTCGCCTCGACCGGAGCCCAACCGCGCCCGGTCTCCGCCGCGCCGCGCCGCCCGGACACCCGCCGGTTGACCCGGTCTCGCACGCCGCGTCCGTCCGGGTCCTCGGCCGGTGGGGCAGTGGGGAGCATCGGGAACGGATGCTGCGGGGAGCTGAACGCGGTGAGCAGGTCCCCGGCGGAGCGGTGCCCGTTGCGGTCGCGGTTGCGCCTCATCAGTCCAGCGCTCCCCGCAGCCGCGGCAGGCCGATCCCGACCGGGAGGGCTGCGGACACGAACGCCGCGTCCTGCGCCAGCTCCAGACGCAGCAGCCGGAACCGGCCCGAGGAATCGTTCTCCAGCTTCGCCGCGTGGTCCTCCAGGTTCCACCCGGCCGGGACCGTGATCGACGCCGCCATCGTGTACCGCACCATGCTGTGCCCGGCGGCGACAGCGGACTCCTGCGCTCGGGCGCCGGCGGCCTTGCGACTGTCGGTCGCGGTCGTGGAGAACCCCTTCTGCGCCTTGTAGTCCGACAGCACGTTGTGCCGGAACCGGTTGGTCTGCACCGCCCGGTTCGCCGCACGCGGGCTCAGAACCTGATAGTGGATGGCCAGGGTGCGGCGCTCCCCGGCGGTGCGCACCGCCAGCAGCGGGCCCAGTGACCCGAACGCGGTACCCGACTCGGGGGGCAGCACCGAGTAGGCGACCGAGGAGAACCCGTCGTGGTGATAGGACCGGGCGGCCGGGCTGGGCACCAGCGTCGGCCCGGCATCGCTCATCGGTAGCCCGGTCTCCCCGGCCGGGTCCGGATGGATCAGATGGTGCGCGCTGAACCCGGCCGAGGACGCCGGGTTGAACCCGGTCCGGATCGCCTCCGCCAACCCGGGGCTGGTCAGCCAGGTCACCGTGCGCACCCCGAGCGCCTTGAGCTGGTCATCGACTCCGTCGAGGACCCGGTAGAGCGCATAGGCGCGCCCGGCGATCCCCCCGCCCGCGGCCTGCGCGGGGCGGCGCAGCGCGGTCTCGGTACCCGACACCGTCACGAACAACTCGGTCCGCACCGACACCGACCCGATGCTGTGGTCGAGCTCGTCGGTGGCCAACCGGGCCAGGTGCGGAGCCCGCGGATCCTCGTGCGCGGCCCGCCACACCTCGTACTCCGCCCCGTCGTCGGGGACGGTCCGCACCAGCAGCGACATCCGGTCGATGATCTCCCGGTGCCCGACCGCGATGAGCAGGTTCCCCAGCCGGGCTGCGAGCCGCTCGCACTCCGCGTCGGACAACATCCCCACCCCGGTATGGGTCAGCCGTGCCGTCGCACCCCACCGGCCCTCCGCGGTGTCGTGGATCAAGCAGATCCGGCCCTGATCACGCAGCGGCGGCCCGTCCGGGAACGTCAACCGGCTCAGCACCCCAGGCAGATCCGGCTCGTGGGTGGGGCCCGGGACCCCGGCCGCGGCCTTGGACTGCCACACCGACCAACGCATCAGCACTCCTGCCTGGAACATCACCAGATCCGCCAGCCAGCGCAGCGCCGGGCGTCCCCGGACCGGGACGACCACCAGCGCCACCGCGACGCTGTTGGTCACCAACAAGGTGAACGCCTGCCCCCACCGCCCCGCCGACATCGCCAGCAGCACCGGCACGGACAACGCCAACACCACCGCGGCCTGCGCCGGGGTCATCCCCATCACCCAGCCTGCGCGCTCGCGGGTGTTGAGGCCGCGATAGATCCGCGGTCCGTCTACAGGAGCAGTACTCACCGGTCACCGACCTCCCCCGCCGGCGCCACCAGCGCCACCAGCGCCACCAGCGCCACCGGCACCGCCGCCGGTTCCGCCGCCGCCCGCACCAGCTCCGCCGCCACCTGGCCTGGAACCTTGCCTCGCGCGATCCGGCGGCCGCTGCTCACCGATCGGCTCGCCGTCGAAGCCGCGGG
>JAKDNL010000221.1 GCA_030451825.1 Pseudonocardia sp.
GGGGTGCGGGGGCGCGCGGTGCGGAGCGCCGCGCCATCCCCCCGATCAGTGCGCAGGGCAGCTCGGCCGGCGCCGCGCCTGGGCTTGTTCTATCTGCCACAACTGCACGCGCCAGAACACAACCGCAGGTCACAGACGAGTGGGCAAACCTCGTCGAACAGGCATGGCAACCCGCGTTCCCGAGCCCCGAGCTGGTGCACGCCTCCGCTGGCCTGTTGCCCGCACTCCGGCCCGAGCAGGACCCGCGTTTCCCTTCCGGGACTCGCTGCGGACCGATCCCGGAGGGTCCGACGTGGCGGATCACCGTGGCACCGGGAGTGCTTTCGGTGGGCACCCGCGACTACGCCCGGGCCGACCGCACTGAACAACGGCAGGAAGCTGCGCGCCAGCTCGACGTGGACGCCGCGGTCGCCTACTTCGAGACCAACGGAGAATGGCCGGCTGAGCCCGAGCCGAGCCGGGTCATCACCGAGTGGTCGAGGAAGTCCCGCGGCCGGATGGTGCGCCGTCTCTGCGAGCTGAACTACGCCCCACTGTTCGCCGACGACCAGGGCCAGCGTCACGGCCGGCTCCCCGCGATGGTCACGCTCACGTACCCCGGGGACTGGATGGCCTGTGTCCCGACCGGCCGCCACCTGAAAGCCCACCTGCGAGCCTTCCGGGAACGTTACCGCCGCGCCTGGGGCGAGGACCTCGCGTGTCTCTGGAAACTGGAGTTCCAAGGCCGAGGCGCCCCCCACGTGCATATGCTCTGCACCCCTCCTCACGGCCACGACCAGCGCACCGGACTCCCGTTCCGACAGTGGCTCTCCCGGACGTGGGCCGACGTCGTCGATGCCCAGGACCCCGACGAACGCGCCCGCCATGAGGTAGCCGGGACCGGCGTCGACTACGCCGAGGGGCTCCGGGCCAGTGACCCCCGCCGCGTCTCCGCGTACTTCCTGGGGCACAACACATCTGGGCCTGGCGGGAAGGAGTATCAGCACCGGGTGCCGGAGCAGTGGCAGGAACCAGGTGCCGGTCCTGGTCGCTTCTGGGGCTACTGGGTCCTCCGCCCGGTCACGGCCATCGTCGAGGTCACCCCGGACACCGCGGTCGCTGCGGCCCGGGTGATGCGCCGGTGGTCCCGAGCCCAGGGGCGGATCCGTGTAGTGACCCGCCCTCGGGTGGAGGGCGGCCAGCCGGTCAACCGGGACGCCGTCGTCGAGGGCCTCACCGGAGCGCAGATGATGCGGGAGCCACGTCGGGTCCGGTACCGGAAAACTCGCGTCCGCGCCGTTCTGTTGCCCAAGTCTCGGGGCTGGATCGCAGTCAATGATGGCCCGGCATTCGCGGCTGATCTAGCGCGGTACCTGATGACATTGACCGGGGACGGGTGACGTCTGACTGCTAATGGTGGGCCGCACCGAGTTGTTTGCTACGCTCAGCGGCAGCAGAACCCCGGGAACTGATCGAAAGGATCATTCCGTGGTTCCGCTTCTCGCTAACCGGAGCTGCAGCGCCGGACGGCCCAACGCACCAGCCGGGTCGTCTGAGTGGGACCGAAACGGACCCCGCGCTGTGGCGTTCGGCGAACGGCTCCCGTCGAGGACCGAAACGGACCCGACAAGTCGAGCGGACCCCCTGGCACCCTGTGCCCCGGGTCGCGCATCGACTCGGGCACCTGATCGCAGCGAGGTTCCGTTGCTGACTCCCGAACAGCGTCACCGTCGTGCACGTATCGCAGCTCGCGCCCGGCACACTCCCGAACACCCGCAGCTCGTCGAGGATCGGCGTGACCTACGCGCTGACCGACTGGAAGAGCACGTCCGCGAGGTTTGTTCGGCGGTACCGCCCCTCACTGACGAACAGCGTCAGCGCATCGCGTCGTTGCTGCTGGCGGCCGGCGATTCCGGGGGTGGCACCGCGGCATGACCACTCCGGAAAAGCGAAAGCCGGCCCCTGCCAAGGGCCGGCCCCGCGATACCACTGCTCATCGCTCCGAACGACGTCCCGATGCTAGCGCACCCGCCGATGGTCAGTTGGACCTGTTTGCAGGCCGCGACCAAGCCGAAGAGAACACCGACCAGTGGTGGGCGGACACGGCGATGACTGCGCTCACGACCATCGCGAGCACGGGCGTCGAGTTCCAGTGCTACGACCTCGTCGAGCAGTTCGGTCTGACCGAGCCCGACATAGGGAAGCGTTGGGGAGCCCTGTTCGGCAAGGCAGCTCGGACCGGGGTCATCGTGGCCGTGGGTGTGACCCGCTCCCGTCGTCCTTCAGCGTGTGGCGCGCTCACCCGGGTCTGGCGAGGTGCTGCATGACTGACGCCAGGTTCCCGGACAGATGGCTCACCGACCGTCGTGTCCTGCGCCTGTCCGATCACGCGTTCCGGCTGTTCGTGATGTCGCTGGCGTGGTCCGCGTCGAACCGAACTGATGGCCAGCTCGACGCGGGCGATCTTGATCTGTTGCCGGGTGGCGCGGACGAGATGAGCTGTCAGGCCCTTGTTGGGGCTCAGCTCTGGGCCCGTGAGGGGAATGGCTACGTGATCGTGGACTACGCGGCTACGCAGACCACGGCCGCGCAGTTGGCTGCGAGTGAGCGGAAGCGGGTGCTGGACAAAGAGCGTCAGGCCAGGCACCGCGCAGGACAGGCCCAAAGTCCTGTCACCCGTGATGTCACGCGTGACATTCGCGCTACAACAAAGGACAGGACAGGCCAGGACAGGACAGGCCAGGAGGAAGGCGCGTTCGGTTCCGCTTCCACACAGACTGATCATGGCCGGGCACATTTCGGCGGTGATCAACATCTGGCCGCTGTTGATCACGCGGGTGGAGTGAACGGTCAGCTCGGCGATGCCGACCAACTATGGGCCGCCGGCTATGACGACTAACCAAAGGAGTTCCACAATGGATCCGTTCACTTCCGACGCGGTCGACGACATCAGCGACGACGTGATCACCGCACATCTGTTGCCGATCCCGAACCAACCCGACGGGGTACCCACCTCCCTACAGACACCGTGTTGGGCCCTGATCGGCCTGTCTGGTCCACAGCTGAGACAGCTTGAGGAACGCGGCCCGAAACCGTCGCTGCGCGCGTGTGGCTTTCACGACCTGGACACGAGCCGCTAGGCTGATCATCGGCGCAACCGACCCGAACGGGTCCTATGCGCGGGAACGCCGCTCGCTCGAAGTGAACGGCGTTCCCGCCTCCGTAACGGGGGCACCGCACCGCCTGGCCCGTAACGGGCGAGAACCCGCGAAGCGTCGAGCACCGAATGGGCTGCTCCGTCTTGCGGCCACCGTCCCGTTGAAGAGAAGAGTTGGCCATGGCAGTAGACATCATCGACCGGCTCGGAGCAGCCGGCGACGTCCCCGGGCAGATCGCCGAGCAGATCGTCGGCGCCGTCGAGACGGAGAGCGTCGCAATGACTCTCGGCCGTCGAGTTCCGACCAGTACGAAGGACAGCAAGATCCCGGTTCTCACCGCGGTCCCTGAGGCGAACTGGCTGTCGAGCGACACCGGACGAAAGCCCGTCACGAGCGCGACGTGGGAGAACCAGTCGATCATCGCCGAAGAGCTGGCGACGATCGTCGTCATCCCGGATGCAGTGCTCGAGGACAGCGAATGGGACTTGTGGGCCGCGGTTCGCCCACTGGTCGCCCGTTCCTTCGCCCGCCGTATCGACCGCGCTGTCCTGTTCGGTGAGGCAGCTCCTGCGTCGTTCGGCACTGGTCTCGTCGCCCGTGCTGTCGCCGCCGGCCACGTCGTCGCCCCGACCACGGACGCCGCCGTCGACCTCCTGGCCGCGGCCGAGGAGGTAGCACTCACCGAGCACATCGCCACTGGTGCTGTGGTGCGCCCAGGCTGGCAGTTCACCGCGGCACGGCAGCGCACACACGATCTCGTGGCCAACCCGCTCGACGGCGCGCTCTACCCGCTGACGCTCGCAGGCATGGGCATCAGGACGAACCCTGTGTTCTGGGATCCGAGCAAGGCGACTGCGATCATCGCGGCCTGGGAGAACGTGCTCGTCGGAGTTCGCAAGGACATCACCTTCGAGATGTTCAACACCGGTGTTCTGCAGGACGAAGACGGGGCGATCGCGGTCAACCTCCTGCAGCAGGACAGCACTGCCATGCGGTGCGTCATGCGGGTCGGGCACCACCTCGCCACCCCGGTGAACGGGTCCGGGGAGGCCGGTGTCCCGGTGGCAGTGGTGGACGCCCCCGACACCCCCTGACCCACAGACATGCGCCGGCACGCCCACCAGGCAGGCCACGCCCTGGCGCGTGCTGACGCAGGCTCCCGCTAGCACCGGAGGGGTCCGGATGCAGGAGAGCCGGCGGACGTCATCACCTTCGTCGCGGCCGGCACCCTCGCTTCAACCGCTAGACCATCGGGGTGAGGGGTGGGTACTACCTCCCCAGGGGGGGTTGTCGTTTTACCGGAAGGTGCTGTCCTTCGCTGTGCGCACAGCTCTGGGGTTTTTGCGTTCCGGGCCCTCTGGTGGCCTCGCTGACGGCCCCGGGCGGGGTTCCGCGGGTGTCTGGACCTCGCTGTCGGCTGTGGCCGTCTGAGCCCGCTATCCGACTGTGACCAGCCATTCTCCCAGGTCAGAGACCTATTACGTTACAATTGCCTGGTGAGGACGTGTGAGCGTGACGGCTGCCGGACTGCCTTGCCTGCGGCTGGGCTTGGGCGCATCCCGCAGTTCTGCTCCGGCCGCTGTCGCGTCGCCGCTCACCGGTCCCGGTCTGCGCCGAAGGAACTTCGCGACCGCCCGCGCTGGGTGCGCTACTCATCCCGCAAGGTCCCGTTGACGGTCCACGGTCGCGCTGCGTCCTCGACTGATCCGGAGACCTGGTCCCAGTACGCGGATGCTCGTGCTTCGTCGGCCGGGTCTGGGCTGGGCTTTGTTCTCAACGGGGACGGGATCATGTGCGTGGACGTCGATCACTGTTTCGAGGCTGGCCGGCTGTCGCCTGCGGTCGCCGAGTTGGTCGCGTCCCTGCCGGCGACCTGGACCGAGGTGTCTCCGTCCGGGACAGGCCTGCACCTGTGGTTCCGCGCGGACGTGCTGCCGCGATCCGGGGTGCATGAGCTGCGCGGGGTCCGTGTCGAGGTCTACGCCGATCAGCGCTACATCACCGTGACCGGTCGACGATGGCCCGGCTCCGCATCGCGGCTCGCGAGCTGGCCGACGTAACACGTCCCCTCGCCTGGCGTGTCGTGCACTTGTGCACACGTGCACGAGTGCGATGGTGCGCGTGTGCACTACGCGATAGCAAACAACAAGGGCGGGGCCGGTAAGACCGTCATCACCGCGTGCCTGGCTGAGGCGCTCGCGGCCCGTGGCCGGAGCGTCATGGTGGTCGACCTCGACCCGCAGGCCAACCTCACTCGCAGGCTCGGCTACGCGGAAGCCGATCTCGCGGCCCTGATCACCGTCTCCGAGGTCATCCGCGCCAACGAACAGGGCTGCGCGAGCCAGGCCATCACCGGCTGCCGGTGGAAGCTCCCGTTCGCCGAGAACATCGACCTCATCCCGTCCCGGTTCGACCTGGAGAACCGCGTACCGGAAGCCGGGCAGCTCGGCTCACATCACCGCCTGGCGACCGCGCTCGACGGAGTGACCGCCGGCTACGACGTCGTCCTCCTTGACTGCCCGCCGTCCCTCGGGCACCTGACGCAGCTAGCTATGAGCGCCGCGGACCACGTCCTGGTCCCCGTCGTGCCCGAGTACGACCACGTGGCCGGCGCTACCCGAATCCGGGACTTCATCGCGTCGAGCGCCTCGCATCTCGGCCGCCCGAATCTGTCCGTGGCCGGAGTGATCATCAACGACCAGGACCGCCGCCGCGGCTTGCACACCTGGCACCTCGATAGCCTCGCGGAACTGTTTGGGCCTCTGGTCTGGACGCCCTCGGTCCCGTCCCGCTCGGTACTGGCCGAGGCTGCCGACGCCGCCGAGCCACTACGCGCTCAGGCTGGCTCTCCGGTCCGGGACCTGATCTCCATCTTCGACGAGCTCGCCGACCGCCTGGAGGTGTCGAATGCCGCCGCGTAACCGGCAGCGCCCGTCTGGGCCGTCCATGCTCACACCCCAGCCGGAACCCCTGTTTGGTGCACCGGCCCGAACCCCGGATCCGAGACCGGACCCGACGCCGGTCGAGGATGTAGGGCATCGGGGCGAGGTCACCGAGGCACTCGTCTACCTGTCCGCGCGGGTCCCGAAAGGTCTCCGGGCCGAGGTCCAGCACCAATCCATCCGGGAGGGCCGTCCGGTGGCTCAACTGGTCCAAGACGCTATGCGCGCCTACCTCGACGTGCACAACAGCACATGAGCACAACCGCACTCGTGCACACGTGCACCTGTGCACACTGAGACTCAGAGAGCCCGTTCGGCCCGCTCGGTCTGGTGCTCGACGTCGACCTTGGCCCGGTTCGCGATGGCCCGCCGGTATGTGTCGGTAGCTCCCTGGCGGGTCATCCCGAGCGCCTCGCCGATCTGGGCCCAGCTCGCGCCGGCCTCCCGAGCGTCCCGCATGACGACCCAGCGCCGTTCGGTCAAGAGGTCCACCACGCGACGGTTGGCGGCCAGAGCGTTGAGGGCTGAATCGGCGGGGAGCTGAGCACCTTCCCGCTGTCCCTCGTGTTCCTCCCACGGCCGTAGTTCGCTGACCGTCTGGCGGTGTAGGAGCCACGAGTTTTCGCGCTGGAACTGCTCCTCGAACGTGGCCTCATCGACCTCTTCGCTGACGGTCTCGGTGTCTTCGCCCATGATGCAAGTTTACTTGCCTGCCCAGGGAAATGCAAGTTAACTTGCCTCTTTTGGTGACCCGTTGTGACGATGAAACGCGCTGGTCACCGTCAAGATCATTTGATGCAAAGGTGTGGGCGCCTTGATCTTGCAGTGCTTGTTCACGCTGTGTGAGTAGTGGTCTGGGCCGAGCACATGATCGTCAGCGGGGGATGAACGTCTACTCGCGCGGCTAGATAGCCGATACGGCGGTGCTGAGGGGATGGTGCGGTCACGTCGGCGGGACATGTCCTGGCGGGCCGTGTGGTCGAGGTCAACTGCGCTTCATCGGTTGACCTCGGGCGCGCGGTCTGCCATCCCGTAGGGACGCCGTCGTGGCCGTGCCATCCCCGGTACCGACCACCCTGGACCGGAACGTCCCGCCCGAGCTGCCGGGTGCGGGAGCCGAGGTGCCTCCCGCAGGGACCGCCGGAGGCATGCCTGTGGCCGAGCTACTTCCGGACGGTCTCGCGTAGGTATTCGTGCACCGGATCGAAGATCCCGAATGCCGCCATGGCCTCTTCGAGTTCGGGGAGGCTCAGCCAGCGGACCTCGGCCAGCTCGTCCTGGTCCCCGACGAACACGTCGGTCCCGTGGACTGGCTCGCAGGGGAGGTAGATCATCAGTCGCCCGGTCTTGGGGTGGACCCGACGCCCGATCTCCTTCTCGCCCGCGGTGACGACGAGGCCGGTCTCTTCCTTGACCTCGCGGATCGCGGCGTCCGCCTGGGACTCCCCCGGCTCGATCTCGCCGCTGATGAACGTCCACGGGGGCTTTCCGTCGTTGCGCCGGCCCGCCAGGACTCCTAGGTCGGAAGTGACGATGGCGGAGACGACGGGCTGCTTCTCGGGGGTGGTGGCGCTCTCGGTCACGGGTGAACCTCCCACTGCGCTGGGCATCTGCTGACGGAGCTGGTTGAGGTCCCATCGCAGGTGCCCGCCCATGGTTCGGGACGTGGGCGTGAGCTGTCCTGCGTGGACCCATCGCTGAAGCGTCGTGCTCGCTACGCCGAGAGCGCGTGCAGCCTCACCGGTACTGACAAGGCGGGGCGGTCGGTCGGACATGCGAGTCAGAGTCTCATTCCGTTCGCAGCATTAGTAGCCACTTGCAGCGTTTGTAGCGATCAGGGTAGCTTGATGGTGCTCGCAGCGATTGCAGCGATCCACCGACACGACAGGACAAGATCATGCGCAGCTACCCCATCGACGCCGCCCGCGTCCGCCTCATCTCCACCGGCAACGTCAACGCCGTCCCCGCGTGGGTCGAGCTGGCCGACGGCAGCCGGCGCCCCGATCCCAACGGCCGGCAGGAAGCCGACGACCAGGGCCGCCCGCTCTGGCGGATCGAGGTCATCACCCCGGCCGACGAGGGCGACGACCGAGACAAGACCGCCGTCGCTGAGATCACCATCGCCTCGCAGGACCAGCCCGACGTCGGCACGTTTGGCGAGCTGCTCACCTTCGAGTCGCTGATCGTCACGCCCGGCTACCTGAACAAGAAGAGCGGCCAGCTCACCGCCGCCCGGTGGACCGCCAGCGGGATCCGCCGCAAGAACGGACACAAGCCCGCCGAGCACCAGCCCACGGGCTGACCATGGCGGCCATGCAGGACACAGCTTTCGTGATCATCCAGAGGGCTAAGACCGACGGACTCGGTGACTGGGTGGTGGACCCCTCTGCCCACACCGTCTACGTCGATCACCACCTAACGGGCGAGAGCTACGCCCAGGCCGCAGCAGACGGAACCCTCGCCCTCTTCCTGGGCGACACCGACAGCTCACGGCTCTACCGACACGGCCGCTACCGAGGGCCCGGCCGGGGCGTCGAGTGGTCCCCCACCGACGAAGCCACGGCACCACAGCTCCGGCTGGTCTGACCTTCCACCCGCGCGGCCCCGCTGCACTTCCCTGGCAGCGGGGCCGTCCTATTTCTGGAGATGCCCGTGTCCATCACGACATGGCGAAACCGCCGAAATCTGCGTGAGTACCAGGACGAAGCCGAGGTAGAGCGCATCAACCGAGCCTGGATCGCAGCTTGCGAGGGAGCGGCCCTGGTCCGGACCGTCGACACCGTCACCGGGCCAACGGTCATCGCCCCGAAAATCGCTCACGTCGTCCTCGGCCCGCCGACCGTGCTGACGGTCAAGCTCCAGCCCGGCATGGTGGCCGCCGACGTAACCACTCTCGGGCGCCGGCTTGCGCCGCACCTGGGTTGCTACGGGATCAGAGTCGTCCCCCGCGGCATAGGCGACTGGGTCGAGGTGACGTTGCTCGGATCCGACCCACTCGCCGTGACCGTGCCCCTGGCCGAGCCCGTCGTGTCCGTCCAGGAGTCGCTCTGCCTCGGCCTGGGCGAGAACGGGCAGCCGGTCACGCTCAATCTGGCTGACGCCGCGCACCTGATCGTGCAGGGCAGCACGGGGGCCGGGAAGTCCATCGGCTGCTACTCCCTGCTGGGTCAGCTCGCCGCGGCCCCTGACGTCCAGGTAACAGGCTCCGACGTCTCCGGCCTCCTCCTCGGTCCCTGGGCCCGACGGCCCGATCACGGCGGCCGGCACGCCCTCGGCACCGGTGACCCGGCCGCCCACCCGGCCCTACTCGAGGAGCTGGTGGCGGCCATGGACAAGGCCATCACCGGGATCCGCCCGGGCCGGGACTCGGTGAACCTCGACGAGCACCCCGTGACCGTCGTCGTGGTCGAGGAGCTCCCCGGTCTGCTGCGGTGGCTCGACGCCGCGGACAAGACGCTGGCGAAACGAGCTCGCACCGCTCTGGCGCGTCTACTGGCCGAGGGACGAAAGGCTGGCTTTCGCGTCCTGCTGGTCACTCAACGCGCCGACGCCGCGATCGTGGGCGCCTACGAACGGAGCCAGGCCAGCCACCGGCTCAGCTTCCGCGTCGACACCGCGGACGGCCTGAAGATGCTGCACCCCGACATCGACATGGACACCGCGGCCGAGCACTCCAGCGCCGGCCCCGGCATTGCCCTGCTGTCGGCCCCGGGAGCGTCGCTGACCCGCCTGCGAGCACCACACATGACCTACGCCGACTACGTCAGGACCGTCGAGCAACAGGCCTGATTGCACCGCGCTGCGGCGTGTCGCGCACCGAAACGGGTGCCGTCCACGCAAGGGTGCAGACATCTCGGAAAAGCCGAGAGCCGGGAGCGTTGGCGCGCTTCCCGGCTCTGTACGCGGCGGACCGAGCCGAATCCAACGAACTAGAGGTCCTACCGCGTGGCTGACGCCAACGGTACTGGCACGGGCACGACTGGGCCAGACCGACACACTGCACTCCAGGCACACCTGTCTCACGGGTATGCGCTG
>JAKDNL010000850.1 GCA_030451825.1 Pseudonocardia sp.
TCGACGACGTGGTCACCGTTGAGAAGATCAACGGCAAGCCCGGCGCCGAGATCACCCTCCCGGCCCTGCTCCTGGTGGACGGCGACGACGTCACCAGCGCGGCCGACGCGCTGGCCGGTGTCACGGTGGCCGCGAAGGTCGTCGAGCACGCCAAGGGCCCGAAGATCCGCATCCACAAGTTCAAGAACAAGACCGGCTACCACAAGCGCCAGGGGCACCGCCAGCCGCTGACGCGGGTCCAGATCACCAAGATCTCGAAGTAAGGGGACGCGGCCATGGCACACAAGAAGGGTGCGTCCAGCTCGCGCAACGGGCGCGACTCGAACGCCCAGTACCTCGGCGTCAAGCGGTTCGGCGGCCAGCACGTCAAGGCCGGCGAGATCCTGATCCGCCAGCGCGGCACCAAGTTCCACCCCGGCGTCGACGTGGGCCGGGGCGGCGACGACACGCTGTTCGCCCTCGCCGAAGGTGCGGTCGAGTTCGGCTACCGCCGCGGCCGCAAGGTCGTCAACATCGTGCCGGTCTCGGTCTGAGGCCTGCTTGTCAGGGCCGAAGGTTCAGCGCTGAGGCCCAACACCTGATACATCTCGACGACGGCGGGCCGCCCGAGGAGCGCCCTGAACAACTCGGCCCTACTGCGCGACGCCCAGGCGGCGCCCTCGCCGCGTTGGACGATCGGGCAGATACAACAGCGGTATCTGCCCGATCGTCCGCCTTGCGATGACACCACCTGGCCGCCGCTCGCTACGGGCGGAGTTGTTCAGCACCCTCCTAGTGCAGCTCCGCAGAAGTCCTTGAGGGGTTTCGGGTTATCGCGATGGCTCGGCGAGGTAGAGGGTGCAGGCGGTGTCGAGGGCCTGGTTGGGGTGGGCGGTCATGCTGCCGTCGAGTAGGACAGCGTCGGCGTAGCTTTCGGTACTGGCCTGCCAGATCGCGAATGCCCACTCGTGATCGTCGCCGAGGTACTGGATGCGGCAGAGCTTGATCCGATCGTCGTCGTCGTCGGAGAGGTAGCCGGTCAGGTAGCCGTAGGAACCCCGCCAGGTGATGGTCACCTCCTGCAGCACCGGCCAGTGCTGGGCGGCGTGGTGATCGACGGTGCCTTCGATCAGCTGTTTGAGGCGCTTGGCGGGCACGGGCATGGTGCCAGTGTCGCCCCGCTCGGCGCGCCTGCGCCAAGTCCGATCCTGCGCGGAGCACCCTGCGGTGATCATTCGCCGGTCATCTGGAGGGATCATGGCGCGGGCACGCAGCCGCGACACCGTGGTGTTGGGGGAGCGACGCAAGGGCAGGCTCGAGGCGATCGTGCGCCGGGCGTCCTCGCCGCAGGCGCTGGTGGTCCGGGCCCGGATCGTGCTGTTGGCCCACGCGGGGGTGGCCAACGCCGAGATCGCCCGGCGGGTGGGCTGCGCGCCCAACACCGTGCGCACCTGGCGGCACCGGTTCGTGCGCGGCGGCATGCCCGCCCTGCTGGATCGCCCACGCAGCGGACGCCCGCCCGTCTACGGGCCACAGGTCAGGCTGCAGATCGTGGCCGCTGTGACCTCGGTGCCCCCGCCGGAGGTCTCGGTGTGGACCCACGCCCTGCTCGCTGCCCAACTCGCCGATACCGGGATCTCGGCCTCCCAGATCGGACGCGTCCTCGCCGAGCTGGAACTGCGCCCGCACCGGGTGCGGGGGTGGCTCAACCGTGCCGGCGATGAGCGGTTCTGGGCGCAGGCCGGCGCGGTGTGCGATCTGTACCTGCGCCCACCCCCGGACACCGTGGTGATCTGCATCGATGAGAAGACCGGGATCCAGGCCAAGTACCGCAAGTACCCCGAGCGTCGGGTGGCCCGGGGGCGAGCGGCGCGCCGGGAGTTCGAGTACGTCCGCAACGGCACCGTCTCCATCGTCGCTGCGCTGCAGGTCGCCACCGGGCAGGTGGTCGTCGAGCCGATCAGTCGCAACGACTCGGTCACCTTCATCGACTTCCTGCACCGCCTCGTCCAATGCATCGCCCCGCACCTGAGCATCCACATCGTGATGGACAACGGGTCCTCGCACACCTCCCGCGCCACTCGGGCCTGGATCGCTGCGCATCCCCGGATCAGCGTCACCTACACCCCCAAGCACGCGTCCTGGCTGGACATGGCCGAGCTGTGGTTCTCGGTGCTGACCCGAGCGTTGCT
>JAKDNL010000222.1 GCA_030451825.1 Pseudonocardia sp.
GGTCCGTGCCGGCGGCGGTGGGACGTGGTTCGGGCAGGAACAGCGCGGGGATCGACGACGCGAGACAGCACCCCACGCTCACCCAGCCGACCAGCGGGTAGCCGCCCAGCTCGTAGAGCGCCCCGGCGGCGAGACCGGCCGGGATCTGGGCGAGCTGGGCGATCGCGTTCAGGGCGCCGTTGACGCGGGGATAGGACTCCGTCTCGCCGACGGCGTCGAGGCCGTCGTAGAGCAGTGCCTCCAGCGCACCGGACGCGAGCGCGGCACCGAGGCCCCACAGCACGAACCCGGCGGTGAACCCGGCGAAGGTCGGCAGCACCGTCCAGATCGCGAAGCCGGCCCCGATCACGGACCCGCTGGCCACCAACGACCCGCGGCGCGACCACCGGTCGGCCAGCGCACCCGAGGGCACCTCGGCCACGATCCCGACCGAGGACCAGATCGCGAACAGCGCCGAGATCTCGACGACCGAGAGCCCGGAGTCGGCGAACAGCAACGCGTAGAGCCAGAAGATCGGCACCGCGTAGTGCAGGGCCTGCCAGACGAGTGCGAGTCGCACCATCCGACGGGCCGGGAGCGGGAGAGTGCCTCAACCGGGCATGTGGCGAACCCTAGAACCGACCCCACCCGCCCGGCACCACCTTTTCGCCCGCGCCGCTCCCGTGAGCCGCACTCATGGCGCGAACGTTTCGTGCCGCGCACCCCGAGCACCACGAGTGCCACGACGCCGGAGCCCGCACCGGGCAGAACGCACCGGGCAGATGCGTCACGACCGTGACATTCGTAGCGGCCTACGCAACGAACGTCACGCTCGTTCCGTGCGGAGCTCGTTCCGGGCGGAGTGGGCTCAGGCGGCGGTGTTGAGCCAGGGTTCCCAGGCCGGGAGGGGTTCCACGGCCAGGACCAGGACTCCTCCGGCGGAACGGCTCGGCGGGCCGGGAAGGCTCCTCAGGCTCCAACCGATCTCTTCGACGAGGCGGTCGGCCTTGCGGGAGTTACAGGTGCGGCAGGCCGCCACGCAGTTCTCCCAGGAGTGCTTGCCGCCCCGGCTGCGCGGGATGACGTGGTCGATCGTGTCCGCGCGGCGGCCGCAGTAGGCGCACCGGCGACCGTCGCGGCGCAGCACCCCGGCACGGGTCATCGGGACGGCGCGACGGTAGGGCACCCGCACGTAGCGGGACAGCCGCATCACCGACGGCGCGGGGAGCGAGAGATTCTCCGAGCGGAACGCGGCGCCCTCCAGGGCGACCTGCACGCACTCGGCCTTTCCGCTGAGCAGCAACACGATCGCCCGCTTGGCCGTGACGACGGCCAACGGCTCGAAGCTCGCGTTCAGCAGCAGCACCCTGGACCCCGTGGGCACCGCGCCCGGGCTCGGCGCGCCACCCGGTCCCGCCTCGGACTCGAGGTCGGCACCGATGGGGACCAGTTGTCGGAACGGCACGCGACCACCTCCGGGGAACCACACGCGGGTGCGTGTAGTCGACCATACGGGGGTCAGGTTACGTAAGTGTGATAACGCGACCGACGGCAGGTGGCCCGGCTCACAGGTCCGCGACCGTCCCGCCCCCGCACCGACACGACGTCGGGCCGGCCGGCCCGGCGACGGCTGGATCCGGGTCAGCGGACGAGCGCGTCCAGTGCCCGCAGCACGTCGGCGACGAGGTCCGCGGTGTCCTCGCACCCGGCCGAGAGGCGGACCAGCCCGTCCGGCACCGCGTCGCCCCACCGCGCGCGGCGGTCGGCGCAGGTGCGCAGGCTGCCGAAGCTCGTCGTCGAGTCGACGAAGTCGCAGGCCTCCAGGAACTCCCCCACCGCGGCCACCGTGGGCAGCGTGAACCGCAGGATCCCGTTCCACCGGCGCATCTGGGCCCGGGCCAGCCGGTGCGCGGGGTCGTCGGCCAGGCCGGGCCAGCGGACGTCGCGCACAGCGGGGTGCTCGCGCAGCGCCACGGCCAGCGCGCGGGCGTTCTCGGCCTGCCGGGCCAGGCGCAGGTCCAGCGTGCCCAGGCCGCGCAACGCCAGCCAGGTCTCCATCGGTCCGGGCACGGCGCCGCCGCGGGTACGGGCCGCGCGCAGGCGCTCGGCGTGCACCGGGTCGGCCGCGCTGACGTGCCCGAGCAGCACGTCACCGTGCCCGGCCACGGCCTTGGTGTCACTGGCCACGACGAGGTCCGCGCCGAGCTCGAGCGGGCGCTGCCCGAGCGGGGTGGCGGTCGTGTTGTCCACGGCGAGCAGTGCGCAGGCGGCGTGCGTCGCCTCGGCGATCGCCCGGATGTCGCAGACCTCCAGGCCCGGGTTGGAGGGCGTCTCGAGCAGGACCAGGCCCGGTGGCGGCCCCTCCCGCAGCGCGGCGGCCCAGTCGCCGGCCGTCGCGCAGGTCCGGACCGGGATGCCGAGCGGCTCGAGGTCCTCGTCGGCGAGCAGCCGGGCCACGTAGTAGCCGTCGCTGGGCAGCAGCACCCCGCGGTCGGGGGCGCTGAACGAGCGCACCACCGCCGCGATCGCGGCCATGCCGGAGGAGAAGACCGTGCACGGGCCGCCGTCGAGGTCCCCGATCGCGGACTCCAGCTCCCGCCAGGTCGGGTTGTCGGCGCGGCCGTAGAAGTCGGCGCCGGAGTCGGCGTCGTGCGGCAGGCCGAGGTGGAACGTCGCCGAGAGCACCGGCCCGGCGTGCACCGGGGAGCCCACCGGATGCGGTCCGGGGGTCGATCCACCACGTACGCACCGGGTCCCGTCGTCCATGGCTCCGAACGCTACCGGCGGAGGTTCTACTCCGGTTTCGGCGCCCGGCTGATGAGTTCCTTGGCCATCGCGGTCGCGGACATGTCCTCGTGGCAGACGCGGCGGACCGCGTCCACGATGGGCAGCTCCACGCCGTGCCGGTAACCCAGCTCGCCGATCGACTGGCAGGACTTCACGCCTTCCGCGACCTGCCCGTGGTTCGCCTTCTCCGCCTCGGCCAGGCTGGCGCCCTGGCCCAGGTGCTCGCCGAACGTCCGGTTGCGCGACAGCGGCGACGAGCACGTCGCGACCAGGTCGCCGAGCCCGGCCAGCCCGGCCAGGGTCAGCGGACTCGCGCCCAACGCCACCCCGAGCCGCGACATCTCGGCCAGCCCGCGGGTGATCAGTGAGGCCCGGCTGTTGTCGCCCAGCCCCATCCCGGCCGCGACGCCGACCGCCAGCGCGATCACGTTCTTGCCCGCGCCGCCCAGCTCGGCGCCGATCACGTCGGTGTTGGTGTAGGCCCGGAAGTACCCGGTCGCGGACGCGGTCTGCAGGGCCACCGCGCGGCCGTGGTCGGCGCAGGCGATGACGGTCGCGGTCGGCTCCTCGCGCGCGATCTCGGCGGCCAGGTTCGGACCGGACACGACGGCCACGTGCTCGTCCGGAACGCGCGCGACCTCGGCGATCACCTGGCTCATCCGCTTGAGCGACCCGAGCTCGACGCCCTTGGCGAGGCTGACCAGCGTGACCCCCTCGGGCAACAGGTCACGCCAGCGCTCCAGGTTCTCCCGCAGCGACTGCGACGGCACCGCGAACACCACCACGTCCGCGCCGTCGAGCGCCGTGCGCGGGTCGGAAGTGGCCACCAGGCCGTGCGGCAGCTCGACGTCGGAGAGGTAGGCCGGGTTGCGATGCCGGGCGGTGATCGCCTCGGCGACCTCCTCGCGGCGCGCCCAGATCGTGACCGTCCGGCCGGCGTCGGCGAGGACCTTGGCGAACGCGGTCCCCCAGGACCCGGCGCCCAGCACCGCGACCCGCCGCACGTCGTGCACCGGCTCGTTGACCGGGCGCGCGACCGGCGCGACCGCGCCCCGCCCGACGGGGCCCGCGGCGTCACCGGTCACGAGTCCGACCCCGTTGTGTCACGGCCGCGCTCGTCCTCGTCCGGCGCTCGTGACCCCGGGTGTCGGCGCTCGTCCCGGGTTCGGGCCGTCCCCCGGTAGAACGTCTCCGGCGCCGGTTCCCCGCGCACCTCGGCCAGCAGATCCCGCACCCGCGTCATGATCAGGTCTGTGACCTCGCGGAGCAGGGCGGCGTCGAGCGGGCGGCCGCGGTAGGCCGAGAGATCCACCGGGTCGCCCCCGTGCACCGTGACGGTCGTGCGCGGCAGCGGCCGGAACTTCTTGTTGTAGCCGTCGAGGATCTCGCGGGTCCCCCAGTGCACCAACGGGATCACCGGGACATCCGAGGTCAGCGCCAGGCGCGCGACGCCGGTGCGGGACTGCATCGGCCAGCCGTCCGGGTCCCGGGTGATCGTGCCCTCCGGGTAGATGATCACCGTCTTGCCGTCGGCGAGGGCCTGCGTGCCGGCGGCGAGGCTCTGTTGGGCATCGGCCGTGTTGCGGAAGACCGGGATCTGCTGGCACCCGCGCAGCACGGTCCCGAACAGCGGCACCGACCACAGGCTGTGCTTGGCCATGAACCGCGGCGCCCGGCCCGCGGTGTGCAGCCACAGTGCGGTGTGGATCGGGTCCAGGTGCGAGATGTGGTTGCCGACGATGAGCGCGCCGCCGGTCTCGGGCAGGTGCTCGCGGCCCACATAGCGTGGCCGCCCGGTCAGGTATCCGACCGGGTAGAACACGATCGCGGCCAGACCGATCCAGAATCCGCTCTTCTCGCGGGCCACCGGCAGCCTCCTCACGGCCCGTGCAGCACGGGCCTTCGTAGGTGTCCCCGAAATACGAGTCTTCCGGGCGACGTGCGCCATGGTCCAGCCGGGCTCACCGGACGAGTGCGACGATGGTGACGTGCGCAGGGGATTCCGGGTCGATCTCGTGATACCGGTCAAGCCGCTGCCGGTGGCCAAGACCCGGTTGCGGGGTGCCGCCGACGGCGGTGTCGGGGCGCTGACCGCCCACACCCGGCTGGCGCTGGCCCTGGCGATGGACACCGTGGCCGCCGCCCGGGCAGCGCGGCGGGTCGGGTCGATCGTGGTCATCTCCTCCGACCCGGCGGTCGCGATGGAGCTCGGCGGGCTGGGCGCCGAGGTCCTCCCGGACCCGTCGCAGGGCCTCAACGGGGCGTTGCGGCACGGCGCCCGGCTGCTGCGTGAGCGGGACCCGGCCGGCGCCGTCGGGGCGCTGCAGGCCGACCTGCCGGCGCTGCGCCCGGACCAGCTCGACGGCGCCCTGGACGCGGCGTCCGAGCTGTTCGGCAGCGGTGCGACCCGGACGTTCTGCGCCGACGAGCCCGGCCAGGGCACGACCCTGCTGGTCGCGGCGCCGGGGAGGGACCTCGACCCGCACTTCGGTCGCGGGTCGGCGATGGCCCACGTCGCCTCGGGCGCGGAGCCGCTGGACGGGGACTGGCCCGGGCTGCGCCGCGACGTGGACACCTCCGCCGACCTCGAGCAGGCCGCCGTGCTCGGTGTCGGGCCACGCACCCGTGCCGTGATCGCGCCCCGGGAGCAGCCGCAGCCCGACCGGTACCCCCGCCGGGAGGAACCTCCACGCTGCCCGAACCTGTGATGAAGATCGTCTGACCGGTCGGCGATTTTCCTCCGAACGGCAGGTGGCCACGTTGGCTCGCGAACTCGGAGTAGGAAACAATCGACTGGTGAACGACGACGCGACAGGTGACCCGGGCACGTCCGGCGCGACCCCGTCGGAGTCCTCGGCGCAGACCGCCGGACGGCCCCGACCGGCCCGGCCCTCCCCCGGCGGACGGCGTGCACCGCGTCCGGCCACCCGCCGGCCGCGCACGACACAGCGGGCGGCGCCCGAGCCGGAGAAGGACGGGGCCGCGGTGCGGGTCCCGGTCCAGCCGGGTGCCCCGGCCGCGCTGGGCGCCTCCCCGATCTCGCCGCCGGCCGGCGCCACCGCACCGGTGCCGAGCGTGCTGCCGGACGACCGCTACCTCAACCGGGAGCTGTCCTGGCTCGACTTCAACGCCCGGGTGCTCGCCCTGGCCGAGGACTCCAGCCAGCCGCTGCTGGAGCGGGTGAAGTTCCTGGCCATCTTCGCCTCGAACCTGGACGAGTTCTACATGGTCCGGGTGGCCGGGCTGAAGCGCCGCGACGACACCGGACTGTCCGTGCGCAGCGCCGACGGTCTCACCCCGCGCCAGCAGCTGGCCCGGATCGCCGAGCGCAGCCGGGCGCTGTCGCGCGCTCACGCCGAGGTGTTCTCCGACGAGGTGAAGCCCGAGCTGGACGCCGCCGGCGTGCACATCCGGCGCTGGGACGACCTCACCGACGCCGAGCGGCTGCGCCTGTCGGACTACTTCTCCGAGCAGGTGTTCCCGGTCCTCACCCCGCTCGCGGTGGACCCGGCGCACCCGTTCCCCTACATCTCCGGCCTGTCGCTGAACCTGGCCGTCACCGTGCGCGACCCGGAGGGCCGCACCGAGCGGTTCGCCCGGGTCAAGGTGCCGAACAACGTGCCGCGGCTGGTCACCGTCAACCCGGACGGCGCGGACGCGCGCGACGGCCACCGCCAGGTCACGTTCCTGCCGATCGAGGACCTCATCTCGGCCCACCTCGGTGACCTGTTCACCGGTATGGAGGTCGCCGAGGTGCACCCGTTCCGGGTCACCCGCAACGCCGACCTGGAGGTCGAGGAGGACCGCGACGAGGACCTGCTCCAAGCCCTGGAGCGCGAGCTGGCGCGGCGCCGGTTCGGGCCGCCGGTGCGGCTCGAGGTCGTCGACACGATGTCCGAGCACGTGCTGGAGCTGCTGCTGCGCGAGCTCGACGTGGACCCGAACGACGTGGTCACGGTGCCCGGGCTGCTGGACCTGACCGGGCTGTGGCAGGTGCACGGGGTGAACCGGCCCGACCTCAAGGACGAGCCGTTCCGCCCGGCCACGCACCCCGCGTTCGCCGAGCGGGAGACCCCGCGCAGCGTGTTCGCCACGCTGCGCGAGGGCGACGTGCTGGTGCACCACCCCTACGACTCGTTCTCCACCAGCGTGCAGCGGTTCATCGAGCAGGCCGCGACCGACCCGGACGTGCTGGCGATCAAGCAGACGCTCTACCGGACCTCCGGCGACTCGCCGATCGTGGACGCGCTGATCGACGCCGCGGAGGCCGGCAAGCAGGTCGTCGCGCTGGTCGAGATCAAGGCCCGGTTCGACGAGCAGGCCAACATCCGCTGGGCGCGCGAGCTGGAGAAGGCCGGCGTGCACGTCGTCTACGGGCTGGTGGGCCTCAAGACGCACTGCAAGACCTCGATGGTGGTGCGCCAGGAGGGCTCGGAGATCCGGCGCTACTGCCACATCGGCACCGGCAACTACAACCCGAAGACGGCCCGGCTCTACGAGGACATGGGCGTGCTCACCGCCGACCCGACGATCGCGGCGGACCTGACCGACCTGTTCAACTCGCTGACCGGCTACTCGCGCCAGACGTCCTACCGGAGCCTGCTGGTCGCGCCGTACGGGGTGCGGCGCGGCATCGTGCGCCGGATCGACGACGAGATCGAGGCCCACCGCGCCGGCGAGCCGGAGGCCCGGGTCCGGCTCAAGGCGAATTCGCTCGTCGACGAGGCGATCATCGACGCGTGCTACCGGGCCTCGCAGGCCGGCGTACCGGTCGACATCGTGGTCCGCGGGATCTGCGCGCTGCGCCCCGGCCAGCCCGGCCTGAGCGAGAACATCGTCGTGCGCTCGATCCTGGGCCAGTTCCTGGAGCACTCGCGGCTGCTGCACTTCGGCGCGGCCGACGAGTACTGGATCGGCAGCGCGGACATGATGCACCGCAACCTGGACCGCCGGGTCGAGGTGATGCTGCGGGTCGCCGACCCGGCCCTGGCCGAGCAGCTCGGCGCCGTGTTCGACTCCTGCCTGGATCCGGCCACCCGCTGCTGGACGCTCGGCCCGGGCGGCAGCTGGGAACCCTCGCCGCCGCCGGGCACCGACGCCGGCCGCGTCCGCGACCACCAGGTCGAGCTGATGGCCTCCCGCAGGGGCGTGGGCGACGGCGAATGAGTTCCACCCCCGAACACGCTCCCGGCCCGGCGGACACCGGGCCCGGCGTCGACGTCGTCGCTGCCGGGACGGTGCCCTGGCGTCGCGCCGGTGACGCCGGTGACGGCGTCGAGGTCGCCGTCGTGCACCGCCCGCGCTACGACGACTGGTCACTGCCCAAGGGCCACCAGGACCCCGGTGAGGCGATCACCGCGACGGCGCTGCGCGAGACCGTCGAGGAGGCCCGGCTCGCGACCCGCCTGGGACGACGTCTGGGCCAGGTCGGCTACGACGTGCCCGGCAAGGGCGCCAAGGTCGTGCACTACTGGGCGGGCGAGGTGGTCGCCGACCACGGCTTCGCCGCCAACGACGAGACCGACGAGCGGCGCTGGGTCACCCCGGCGCAGGCCTGCGACCTGCTGACCTACCCGCACGACGCCGAGCTGGTCGAACGCCTGGCCTCGGTCGGGGTGCCGGCGTCGACCGTGTTGTTCGTCCGGCACGCCAAGGCCGGCAACCGTGCGAGCTGGAACGACGAGGACGACCTCCGCCCGCTCTCGGGCACCGGCCACGCGCAGGCCGAGCGGCTCGCCGACTTCCTCCCGGGGTTCGCCCCGGACCGGCTCTACAGCGCCCCGCCGCTGCGCTGCCGGCAGACGATCGAGCCGCTGGCGGCCGTGACCGGGCTGGGGATCGCGGACGAGCCGCTGATGGGTGAGCAGCACTACTGGGACGACGCCGGCGCCGGGCTCTCGCGCTTCCGCGCACTCGCCGCCGAGACCGGGGTCAGCGTGCTGGCCAGCCAGGGAGGGGTCATTCCGGACGTGCTGGAGGCCCTGCTGCTCGCCGAGCGCGACGGGGGCCGCGACTGTGCAGCACATCGAGGTGGGGTGACGGTGCCGCCGGACGGCGTGCCCTCGCACAAGGCGAGCACCTGGGTACTGGGCTTCGCCGCCGACGGCGAGCTCCTGTTCGCCGACTACTACCGGCGGCCGCCGAGCTGACGGCGTGTCCGGGTCCGTTCTCCCCGGAGTCCGCCGGGGTCCTGGGCGGTACTGCCGGGTGGAGGCCGCGCTACTTCTCGGCGGTCGACCGCTTGGTCGGCGCCGTCTTCGTAGTGGACGCGCCCGTCGTCGTGGTGGACGCGCCCTTCTTCGTGCTCTTCGTGCTCTTGGTGGCGGCGGGCTTCGAGGCGGCGGGCTTCGAGGCGGCGGGCTTCGAGGCGGCGGGCTTCGAGGCGGCGGGCTTCGCGGTCGGGCTCTTCGCGGTGGCGCCCTTGGCCGTCGAACCCTTGTCGGTGGCGGAGGAACCCGCCGTCGTCTTCTTCCTGGTCGCCGGCTTCGTCGTATCGGTCTTCGCGGCCGACTTGCCGGCAGCCGGCTTCCCGGCGGCCAGCTTGGTGCCGGCCGATTCGGTGCCGTTCGCCTCCGCGGACTCCAGTGCCGCTGCGCCGCCGTCGGCCGTGACGGCGGCGCCGCTCACACGGGCGGACGGACGTGGCAGGCGGCGCGGCGCGCTCGTCGCACCGGCGGCCGCCGCGGCGCTGTCCCCGATCCGGTCCCGGAACGCCGCGCCCGCGCGGAACGAGGGCACGACGGTCTCCGGGACCGGCACCGTCTCCCCCGTCCGCGGGTTGCGTGCGACCCGGGCCGCGCGACGGCGGGCCTCGAAGACGCCGAACCCGGTGAGCGTCACCGAGTCACCAGCGCCCACGGTTTCCACGATCACGTCGACGACTCCGTCGACCGCGGCCGCAGCGGTTCTCCGGTCACCGAGTCGTGCGGCCAGCGCATCGACCAGTTGGGCCTTGTTCATGCCCGGAACGGTAAGGGCTTTCCCAGCGCCACACCAGGTCCCGCGGGCGATCAGCCCGTGGTCGTCGGCATCCGGGACGGGCGAGTGGCCTCGAACGCGTCGATCGCGTCGGCGTGCCGCAGCGTGAGCCCGATGTCGTCGAGGCCCTCCAGCAGCCGCCAGCGAGCGTAGTCGTCGATCTCGAACGGCACCGTGATGTCCTTGGCCTGCACCGTCTTCTCCCGCAGGTCGACGGTGATCTCGGTGCCCGGCTCGTTCTCCAGCAGCTTCCACAGCAGTTCGACGTCGGGCTGGGCCACCTCGGCGGCGACCAGGCCGGC
>JAKDNL010000223.1 GCA_030451825.1 Pseudonocardia sp.
GGCCGACGGCGAGCTCGGGCGCGTCTGGCAGATCCCGCGCCCGATCGTCTACCGGGCGATCGGACGACTGGAGGAGTCCGCGCTGATCACCGCGGAGGCCGTCGAGGCCGCCGGTGGGCCGCCGCGCACGCTCTACGCCGCCACGGCGCGGGGGCGTGAGCAGGTGCGGGCCTGGCTCGAGGCGCCCGTCCCGCACATCCGCGACATGCGCTCGGAGTTCCTGCTCAAGCTCGCGATCCACCACCGGCAGGGCAGCGACCCCGGACCGCTGGTCGAGCGCCAGCGCGCGGTGCTCGGCCCGATCGTCACCGCGCTGGAGGCCGAGCTGGCCGGCGCGAACGCGTTCGACCGGGTACTGGTCGCCTGGCGGCACGCCTCGGCACGGGCCGCCGTCGACTTCCTGGGCGAGTTGTAGGGGCGAGCGACCGGACGTCCTCTACCCGGGGTCCTACCGGCCGGACGCTGAAGATCCGAAACTGACATGTAAGAGTTGACACGTAGTCGGTGCCGCGACACACTCGTTCCCATCGGGACGGATGGAGCGGGGTGGCGGGATGAGCGAGCAACAGCTGATCGTGACGGCGTCAGCGGCGCAGCGGATCGGGGACGTCGAGCGGGAACGGGCGGCCGGCCTGCTCGGTGAGCACGTCGGCGCCGGCCGGTTGGAGCTGTCCGAGTTCGAGCGGCGCGTCCGGTCGGTCTACGCCGCCCGCACCCGCGGCGAACTGGACGCCCAGCTCGCCGACCTGCCGGGTGCGCGCACCCGTCCGAGCCCGGACGGGCCGCGTCGGGACCCGCGGCGGGCACGGCGGGCACGGCGGATCGCGATGACCGCGACGTGGGCGCCGTGGCTCGCCAGCACCGTGATCTGCCTGCTGATCTGGGGGATGATCGCGCTCGCCCAGGGCACGCCCGGCTACTTCTGGCCGGTCTGGGTGTTCGGCCCGTGGGGCGTGATGCTGCTGCTCGGCACGGTCGCCGGTACCGGCCGCGCCCCCGATCCGTCATGATCGGGGCATGGCCACGAACACCGGCGGGAACCCGTATCTGGACCGCGCCTACGCGCTGACCGGCACGCAGGATGCGCGCGACCTCTACGACGAGTGGGCCGGCACCTATGACGCGGACCTCACCGGCGAGGCCCAAGGGTACGTCGCGCCGGGCCGCGCCGCGGACACGGTCGCCCGGGTCGCCGGAACCGGCGGTGCGATCCTGGACGCCGGCTGCGGCACCGGCCTGGTCGGCGCCGAGTTGGCCCGCCGCGGCGCCGGGACGATCGACGGCGTCGACCTCTCGCCCGGCATGCTCGAGCGCGCCCGCGCGACCGGCGCGTACCGGGACCTCGACACCGCCGACCTGACCGCCCCGTTCGCGGCGGCCGACGACGCCTACGACGTCGTCGTGTGCGTGGGAACGCTGACCCACGGGCACGTCGGCCCGTCCGCGCTGGCCGAGTTCGTCCGGGCCGTGCGGTCCGGCGGGTACGTCGTGGCGACCGTGCTCGACGACATCTGGGAGGCCGACGGCTTCCGCGCCGAGGTCGACCGCCTCGCCGCGGGGGAGCTCGTCGAGATGGTCTCCGCGGAGCTCGAGCCGTACCGGTCCGGCCAGACGGTGGACTGCCGGATGGTGGTCCTGCGGGTCCGCTGAGTGGCTCAGCCCGGGCGGGTGTGTCCGGCCTTCTCCAGCGCATCGATCGCCCACTGCGCCCACTCCTGCTGCATCCGGAAGTAGCGCAGCCCGAACTCGGCGGCGAACTGACCGAACTCCAGCACCGCCTCCGGGGAGTCGTCGCCGCGGATCTCGGCCAGCGTGGCCTCGACGCGGGCGCCCTCCTCGGCGAAGCGCTCCAGCAGCGCCCGCGCGTCGTCCGGGGGCAGCGCCGTGAGCAGGAACATCCGCAGCACCGACTCGTTGCGCACGTGTGGCGGCCCGGGCGGGGTGACCAGCCAGCGGTGCAGCTCGGCGCGGCCGTCGTCGGTCAGCCCGTAGGTGCGACGGTTGCGCGCCCCGCTGCCGACGACGGTCACCAGGCCCTCGTCGGCGAGCTTGTTCAGCTCCGGATAGATCTGACTGTGCCGGGCGTGCCAGGCGAACCGCTGCAGGCTGGCCTCGAACACCTGGGTCAGCTCGTAGCCGCTGGCCGGTTGTTCGGCGAGCAGGCCGAGCAGTGCGTGCCGCAGAGACATCGGACGGACCTCCCGTGAGGGAACGTACTCGACCTGTCCGGACCGACATGTCCGGGTCCGGATCATGGTCCCGCCGGCAGGCGGGCTGCTACCTGCTCGCCGCCGGGGGTGTGGTGGTGAGCGCACCGTCTCGGTGATGTGATGTGCCCATGCTGCGGGCGGAGAAGGACGGGGTGTTCTCGAAGACGTACCGGATCACCCAGGACGGGCGCGACGTCACGGCGTTCGAGTCCCGGTGGTGGTCCTCCGGGGGCACGTTTTCCCTCGAGGGGCGCCAGTACCGGATCCGCAGCAACATGTGGGGCGGCCGGTACGGCATGGCCGACGAGAACGAGGCCAAGGTCGCGTCCGCGGAGAAGGTCGGGCGCAAGAACTGGATGGTCACCTCCGCCGACGAGGTCTACCGGTTCCAGCGGGCGTCGATGTGGCGGTCGGATCAGCTGCTGATGCGCGACGGTCGCGAGGTCGGGTCGGTCCGGCGGGCCAGCATGTGGAAGGGCGGCGCCATCGCCGAGCTCCCCGGCCTGAGCCTGGCGCTGCAGGTGTTCGTGGTGGCCGTCGTGCTGACGATGTGGGAGCAGCAGGCGGCCGCCGCAGCCAGCTCATAGGGCCGACGCCCGCCCGTCCCATCGGGTGTCGGGGCACCCGGGCAGACTCGACGGCGTGAACCGCCCCCAGCCCACCACCGGCCGCCGGATCGTTACCGCGCTGCTCGTCGCGACGGCGGTCGTGCACGCCGCCCTGGTCGCCCGCTCGTGGGCCGGGGCTCCGGTGCCGGCCGCGATCGGCGCGGTGATCGCCGTCGCGGCGCTGGCCGTGGCCGTCGCCCTGATGGTGCGTGACGAGCCCGCCGTGTTGCTCGGCGCGGCCGTGGTCGGCGGGATCGGGGTGGCCACGTTCCTGATCCCCGGCCTGGTCGCGATCGTGAACGGGCAGAGCTACGGCGGTTGGCTGGATCCGTGGGCGTTCGGCGCGCTGCTGCTCGACGCGCTGGCCGTTCGGGTCGCGGTGTTCACGCTCCGCCGCGCGCAGGCCCCGACCCGCTGACCCCGCACCCGCACGGACCCGTGCGCCGGGCACCCGGGGCGAAATGGTGAACACGCTAGGTCAGCATTTCCGGAACGGAAGTAGTTCCCGATCTCGAATCACGGTCTGATCACTGCGCTGCAATAGGTCCGAATCGGAAGTTCCGCCAGGGCTCCGAGTGTATCTGAGATGCGCGAAAAGCGACTCTGAGCTGCGACGATGGCAAAAATCGTTATCGTGGTGTGATACGTCACCGAGCGTTGTCTTGACCGACGTATGGGGTTGGCGCCTACCTTCGTGCTCGGCCCGCTCCGCCTGGATCGGGTCACACCGAAGTGCCGGAACCGCCGCGTCACACGGACCTCCCCGTCCCGCGGTTCTCGGCGAGTCGATCCGCACAAGGCGGGACGGGGACGGGCACGGGCATCGACGCCCGATCTGAGAACCCCCGGACGTCGCTCCCCCAAATGCGTCGTGCGGTGTGTGTGCCCGAGTGGACGTGCGCCTGAACCAAAGGTTGAGGGTAATGAGCAGCAGCAGTCGTGTGTCCAAGACGCGGCGTCTCGTCGGGTTCGGCGTCGCCGGTCTGGTCGCCGCGGGCGCCCCGCTGGCGCTGGCCGGCACCGCGAACGCCGCCCCGGCAAGCACGTGGGACAAGCTCGCGGAGTGCGAGAGCGGCGGAAACTGGAGCATCAACACCGGCAACGGCTTCTCCGGCGGCCTGCAGTTCACGCCGTCCACCTGGAAGGCTTTCGGTGGCGAGGGCAGCCCGACGAACGCGAGCCGTTCCGAGCAGATCCAGGTCGCCGAGAAGGTGCTCGACGAGCAGGGCTGGAGCGCCTGGCCCGCCTGCTCGGAGAAGCTCGGCCTTCGCTGAGGCTTCTCCCAAGGACTCCGGTCCTCTCGAGGACTCCCGGTACGGCCGGTGACCCTGCGCGGTCACCGGCCGTATCGGCGTCCGGGGTACCTCGGTACCGATGCGGCGCCGCGCGGTGCGGTCAGTAGGACCGTGGGAGGCCGAGCACGTGCTCGGCGACGTAGTTCAGCACCATCTCCTGCGGCAGCGGCGCCAGCTTCATCAGCCGGGACTCGGTGAAGTACCGGGTGACGTCGTACTCGGCGGCGTAGCCGAACCCGCCCAGGGTCTGCATGGCCCGGTCGGCGGCGAAGTGCCCGGCGTCGGCGGCCAGGAACTTGGCCGAGTTGGCATGCTCCCCGCAGGGCAGCCCGGCGTCGTAACGCTCGGCCGCCTCCCGCACCACCAGGCTCGCGGCGTGCAGCCGCATGTGCGCCTCGGCCAGCGGGAACGCGATGCCCTGGTTCTTGCCGATCGGCCGGCCGAACACGACCCGCTCGTTCGCGTAGCGCACCGCGGTGTCCAGCGCTGCCCGCCCGACCCCCAACGCCTCGGCGGCGATCAGGATCCGCTCCGGATTCAGGCCGTCCAGGATGTAGGTGAAGCCCTTGCCCTCCTCACCGACGCGGTCGGCGACGTCGACGGGCAGGTCGTCGTAGACCACCTCGCAGGACACGACGGCGTTGCGGCCCAGCTTCTCGATCGGCGTGATCGTGACCTCGGGGCGCTGCAGGTCGGCCAGTAGCAGCGTCAACCCGTCCGTGCGCTTGGCGCACTCCTCGATCGGCGTCGTGCGCACGAGCAGCAGGACCGTCTCGCAGAACTGCGCCTTCGACGTCCACACCTTGCGCCCGCGCACCAGGTAGCGATCCCCGTCGCGCCGGGCCGACGTGGAGATCGACGTGGTGTCCAGGCCCGCGTCCGGCTCGGTCACCCCGAACGCGACGTGCAGGCTCCCGTCCGCGACGCGGGGCAGGTACTTCTGCCGCATCTCGTCGTTGCCGTACTTGGCGACCGGGTTCATCCCGAACACCGACAGGTGGATCGAGCTGGCGCCGTTCATCGCCGCGCCGGACGCGGCGACCTCCTCCATCAGGACGGCGGCCTCGCTGATCCCGGTGCCCCCGCCGCCGTACTCCTCGCCGATCGCGATACCGATCCAGCCGCCGTCGGCCATCGCGCGGTAGAACTCCCACGGGAACTCGTGCTCGCGGTCGCGGCTGCGCCAGTACTCACCGTCGAACTGGCGGCAGACGTCGCGCACGCCCTCCCGGATGTCGGCGTACGGGTCGTCGTGCACGTCCATGCGCCCACTCCAATGCTGGCTAGTCGAAGAACTTGCGCGCCCGGATCTCCGCCCGGCGATGCTGCAGCCGCCAGCCGGCGGGGGTCCGGACGATCTCGTCGTGGTAGTCGCCGGTGACCGGCTGCCCCTCGTTCGGAAACCCGAGGAACTTGCTGTGCGCCCGCACCGTGCCGTCGTCGTTCTCGGTCAGCGTCGTGTTCGTCGTGACGTGGGCGTACATGTTGCGGCCCTTGAAGTTCGCCACGATGTCGGCGATCCCGTGAAGGTCCGGGCGCCCGGTGGCGCCGCGGTCGAACACGAAGTCCTCGGCGAACACCTCGTGCGCCCGGTCCCAGTCGTGTTCGTCGACGACGTGTCCGTAGTCGGCGAGCAGCTCACCGATCGCCGCGCGGTCCTCCGGCGTCAGCATCGCCGGAGCCCTACGCCGCGCGCAGCCGGGTCGTCGTGTCCAGGACGAGCTGCGGGTCGGCCTCGTAAGGGGTGTAGAGCGAGATCCGGTCGACGACGTCGCCGTAGCGGGCCAGCATCCCGGTGGCCACCTCGTCCGGGGTGCCGGCGACGGCGAACGCGTCCAGCACGTGGTCGTCGATCAGGCCGGTCATCTCGTCCCAGGCCTGCCGGCGGGACAGCCCGTTGAGCGTGTCGGCCAGCTCGCCCCATCCGTGGTGCTCGAGCACCGGGCGGTACGGCGGGGTCGAGGAGTAGAACGCGATCTGACGGCGCACGCCCTGCTCGGCGACGGCGCGGGCGTTCTCGTCCGCACCGAGGACGGCGAACACCGGCAGGCAGACCTGGAAGTCGCCCAGGTCCTCGCGCCCGCGCCGCAGTGCCGGGATCGTCACTTCGTTCATGTAGGACGGCGTGGTCAGCGAGTGCGCGAGCAGGCCGTCGCTGACCCGGCCAGCGACCTCGGTCATCCGCTCACCCACCGCGGCCAGCATGATCGGCGGGTTGCCGTGCGGGTTCGGGCCCGGCGAGAAGAACTCGGTCATCAGCGAGTGCGAGTAGAACTCGCCCTCGTAGCGCAGCCGCTCCCCGGTCTCCCAGGCCGACCAGATCGCGCGCACCGCACGGACGAAGTCCTCCATCCGCGCCGCCGGGCGGCTCCACGGCATGCTGAACCGGCGCTCGATGTGCGGCTTGACCTGCGAACCGATGCCCAGGTCGAAGCGGCCCTCGGAGATCAGCGTGACGTCGTTGGACTGGTAGGCCAGCGTCATCGGGTTGCGGGCGAACGCGACCGCGATCCCGGACTGCAGCCGGATGCTGCTCGTGGCGCGGGCGGCGAGACCGAGCGCGACGAACGCGTCGTGCGCCGTCTCGGGCACCGACACCCCGTCGTAGCCCTGCTTCTCCGCCTCCACCGCGACCCGTTCGGTCTCCAGTGGATCGGCGGTGAAACTCCCGGTGGTGTCGACGCGCACGCTCAGTCCTTCCGTCGGTCGGGGACGACCCGGTCGAGCCAGGCCAGCAGGTCCGCGACGATCTCGTCGCGGTTGGTCTCGTTGAACACCTCGTGCCGCGCGCCCGGCCACACGGCGAGCGTGACGTCGGTCAGTCCGGCCGCGCGGTAGCGCTCGATCATCGGCGTGACCAGCGCCAGCCCGGCGTTGACCGGGTCCGCGTCGCCGACGGTGACGTAGAGGGGGAGGTCGTCGCGGATCGCGGCGAGCGTCTCCGGCTCGGCCAACGGCCTCGCGGCCGTGAACATCGCGACGGTGCCCGGCTGGTCCAGCCCGAAACCGCAGTCCGGGTCGGCGACGTAGAGATCGACCTGCGCGGCGTCACGGGAGAGCCACTCGTAGCCCGTGCGGTCGGTGAACGGCGCGTTGAACGCCGAGAGGTCCATCGGCCCGGACAGGTCCAGCGCCGGTTCGAGCAGGTCCAGCAACCCGGTCCCGGACAGCACGGCGGCGTCGATCCGGTCGGAGTGCGCGGCCACGTACTGCTGCACCGCGAACGAGCCCATGCTGTGCCCGAGCAGCACGAGCGGCACGTCCGGGAGCTCGCCGCGTATGTGGCTGCGGAGCACGTCGATGTCGTCGACCAGGCCGGCCCAGCCGGTCTCGCCGAGCACTCCGTGCTTCTCCGGGGAACCGGCGGTGGCGCCGTGCCCCCGGTGGTCCTGGCCGTAGACGGCGAACCCGCGGCCGGTCAGGGCAGCGGCCAGCGGGGCGTAGCGCAGCAGGTGCTCACCCATGCCGTGGGTGAGCTGCACGATCCCGCGCACCGGCCCGTCGGGCACCCAGCGGTAGGCGGTGACGACGGTGCCGTCCCGCCCGGTCAGCGTGAAGGTGGAGTGGGTCTGTTCCGACGTCGTCATCGGGTTCACCGCCGTGATGTGGGTGTCGTGCGCGGACGGACGGACAGACATCGTCCGGCCTCGGGGCCTCCGATCCTGCGCCACACCGCATCGACGGTCAACGCTGACCGTTCGCCTGCCGCGTCACTGGAGCCCGCCGCGCCCTCTCGCGCGCCCGAGGCGGGCTCCCGCGCGCGCCGTGACGTCCGCGGGAGCACCGATCCGCGCGCGTCAACGGGTCACGGGGTGGGTGTGTGCGGCACGATCGGGGCATGGCGACCTTTGTCCTCGTGCACGGCGCCTGGGGCGGCGCACATGGCTTCCACCTGCTGCGACCGCGTCTGCGCGTGGCCGGGCACGAGGTGTTCACCCCCAGCCTGACCGGTATCGGCGAGCGCTCGCACCTGACCGGCCCGCACGTCGGGCTCGGCCTGCACGTGCGCGACGTCGTGAACACCGTCCTGTACGAGGACCTCGACGAGATCGTCCTGCTCGGGTTCTCCTACGGCGGCATGGTGATCACCGGCGCGCTGGACGAGATCGGCGACCGGGTGCGCGAGATCGTCTACCTGGACGCGTTCCTGCCCGCCGACGGGCAGAGCGCAGCCGACCTGGCCCCGGCCATGGCCGCGGCTCCGTCCCCGGCCGGGGAGGCCGGCCTCGGCGCACCGTGGCTGGTTCCGGGCGGGCTCCGGCACTACGACGACCCGGCCGAGGGCCAGTGGTCGGCCCCACGCCGCTCCGAGCAACCGGCCGCGACGTTCACCGAGCCGGTCCGCACCGCGATCCCGGTCGACGAGCGTCCCCTGGGCCGGACCTACGTCCGGGCCACCGTCGAGGACGTCACCGGCGGCGCCTTCGAGACCGCCGCCGCGCACGCGAAGGCCTCCCCGGCCTGGCGCTACCACGAGATCGAGACCACCCACATGGTTCCGCAGAACCGCCCGGACGACCTGGCGGAGATCCTCCTGAACCTGGCCGGCTGACGGTCACGTGGTCCTGTGGGCCAGGTCGGTGGCGATCCGGAGAGTCAGCGGGTCGGGGGCCGGCCAGCGCGCGACGACGGTGTCGCCGCTGCGGACCTCGCGCACCCACTGCACGCCGCGCAGGGCGTTGGTCAGGAACATCCCGTCCGCGCTCGCGAGGTCCTCGATCCGGATCGGGGCGGTCATCGCCGGGTCCGGGTCGAACAGGTCGAGGACGGCCCGGCGGGCCGTTCCGGGCAGGATCCGGCCGTCCAGCGGCGGTGTCCGCACCGCCGCGTCGAACACGGCGAACACCGACGAGCGGGTGGACTCCAGGAGCGCTCCGTCCGGATCGGCCAGCAGCGGCGTCTCCCCGTCACCGACGGTGGCCTCGTGCGCGTCCAGCCATCGCCGGTCGGTGAACTTGTGCGCCTCGCCGTCGGCGGTGCGGCATATCCGCAGCACCAGGCCCGGCTGCGCCGACGCCGGGATCGCGCCCGGCCACGGCACCGCGTGGACCCGCACCCGGTCGGGATGCTCGGGATGCGCCCGCACCCGGACCCGATGCGGGCCGCGCAGCCCGGCCGTCGCCTCCGCGACCGCGGCCTCGACGTTCGCGGTCAGGGGCTCACCGGTGCAGGACAGGAAGGAGCGGCGGAGCCGGGCCGCGTGTTCGCCGAGCCGCGCCACCCGCCCGTCGACGGCGGCGAGCGTCTCGAACAGCCCGTCCGAGCGCCGGGCCGGCCGGGCGGCGACCGGCCCGACCGGAACGGGACCACCGCCCAGGGCGCTGAGCACGGGTGCGGCCTTGGTCAGGCACTCCGCCCACTCCTCGGCCGGGTCCGAGTCGACGGTGATGCCGCCGCCGACACCCAGCCGTACCGATGACCTGCCGTCGGGTCCGGGGGGATCGATCTCGAGGGTGCGGATCGTGACGCTCAGCTCCAGCCCGGCCAGCGGGCTCGCGTACCCGAGCGTGCCGGTGAACAGCCCGCGTCGCTGCGCTTCCAGCGACTCGATCACCTGCACCGCGCGGACCTTCGGCGCACCGGTCACCGAGCCCGGCGGGAACGTCGCCCGCAGCAGCGCACCGTCGTCGACACGCTCCGGCAGCCGCCCGCGCACCTGCGAGACCAGGTGCCACACCCCGGGATGGGGCTGCACGGAGAGCAGCCCGGCGACCCGGACGCTGCCGGTCGCGCAGACCCGTGCCAGGTCGTTGCGCATCAGGTCGACGATCATGACGTTCTCCGCCGAGTCCTTCGACGACCCGGCGAGACGTCGCTGCTGCTCGGCGTCGGCCCGGCCGTCGTCGGTGCTGCTGTCGTCGGGGCCGCCGGCGCCGCCCCCGGTCCGCGGCCGGGTGCCCTTGATCGGGTCGGTGCGGACGCTGCGCCCG
>JAKDNL010000851.1 GCA_030451825.1 Pseudonocardia sp.
CGACGAGCTGAAGAAGCACTTCCGCCCGGAGTTCCTCAACCGCATCGACGACATCATCGTCTTCCACCAGCTCACCCAGCCGCAGATCATCGAGATGGTGGACCTGATGATCACGCGGGTGGAGGGCGCGCTGGCCAACAAGGACATGGCCATCGAGCTCACCGACGCCGCCAAGGGCCTGCTGGCCCGCCGCGGGTTCGACCCCGTGCTGGGCGCCCGGCCACTGCGCCGGACCATCCAGCGCGAGATCGAGGACCAGCTGTCGGAGAAGATCCTCTTCGGCGAGATCGAGGCCGGTCAGATCGTGCTGGTCGACGTCGAGGGGATCGACTCGGACGCCCCGGAGAACTCGAAGGCGCAGGACGACAAGGCGCACTTCACGTTCCGTGGTGAGCCGAAGCCGGCCGGCCCGGTGCCGGACTCGCCGCCCACCGAGCTCGCCGCCTCCGGCGAGGAGTGAGGACTCCTACGACGACTCGACGGCCCGTCCGGACATCCGTGTCCGGGCGGGCCGTCGTCGTGTCACCGGCCGCGTCAGACCACGTCGAAGTTGGCCATCATCATCATGTCCTCGTGTCGCGCAGTAGGTGGAACCCGGTGCAACTGCATCCTGGTCAACGGTCGGCCGTAGCCGGTGCTGGAGGTGGGCGCGCAGCAGGATCGGTGTGCCGTGCCCGGTGTGGTCGGTGTGTCCGGGGTGCTCGGCCGGGGCCGGGCCGGCGGCCGGGAAGGTCACGTCGCTCGGGTAGCCGTCCAGATCGTGTTGAGCAGCCGGAACCGGTGGTGGCGGCGCGGTCCCGCCGTAGGCCGTGGGTACGGGTGTGGGCGAGCGGTGCTCCGCGGTGACCCGCCCCCGGGTGAGAGTGGCATCAGGGTCGTCGCCGGTGGTCCGGACGACCGTGGTGTCACTCTCACCCGGGGGCGTCGGCCGGACGCGCGAGTCGCGGGCCTCGCGGTGACGAAACGGCGCCCGGGCCAGCCAGAACGTGACTCTCGACGGGGGTCTGGGCGAAGCAGGTCGAGTCGAGCCAGGTGAGCGTCACGTCGTGGCGTGCGGGACCGCCGAAATGTGACCTCCGAACGCGCGGAGGATGCGGGGCTCCGCAGAGCTGCACGCTCAGTTCGTGAACTCGCCGGGCCGGACCAGCCCGGCCTCGTAGCCCAGGATGACCAGCCGGGTGCGGTCTCGGGCGCCGAGCTTGGCCAGCAGCCGGCTGACGTAGGTGCGGGCGGTGGCCGGGCTGATGTGCAGGCTCGCCCCCACCTCGTCGTTCGACTCGCCGAGCGCGACCCGGCGCAGCACCTCGGTCTCCCGCGCGGTGAGCGAGGCCAGCAGCTCCGGCCGGGTCCGGGTACCCGGATCGGAGGCCAGGGTGGCGAGCACCATGCGGGTCACGGCGGGTGAGAGCAGCGCGTCCCCGTCCGCGACGGTGCGGATCGCGGCCCGCAGGTCGACCGGGGCGACGTCCTTGTGCAGGTAGCCCGCCGCGCCGGCCCGGACGGCGCCGAGGATGTCCTCGGTGTCGTCGAACGTGGTCAGCACGAGCACCCGGACCCGCTCCAGTGCCGGGTCGGTGACGATCTGCCGGGTCGCGGCGATCCCGTCGGTACGTGGCATCCGCAGGTCCATCAGGACCACGTCGGGCCGGTGCGCCCGGACGGCGTCGACCCCGGCGCCGCCGTCGGCCGCCTCGGCGACGACGGTGATGTCGCCGTCCCGCTCGGCCAGCGCGCGCAGGCCGGTCCGGACCAGCTCCTGGTCGTCGACCAGCACGATCCTGATCATGGCCGGGCCGGGATCCGGGCCCGCAGCGCGAACCCGTCGTCGGAATGGGTGCTCAGGGTGCCGCCGAGCAGCCGGACCCGTTCGGCGAGCCCGGCCAGCCCGTACCCGGCCTGCGCCGTCCCACACGGTGACATCGCGTCCGGCGCCATCGCGTCCGGGGCGCCGCGGCCGTCGTCGGAGACCTCGACGTGCAGCACGTCGTCGACGAGATGGGCGGTGATCAGGGCGTGGGCCGCGCCGGAGTGCCGGAGCATGTTGGTGACGGCCTCCTGGACGATCCGGAACGCGGTGGAGTCCGCCACCGGGACCAGGTCGCCGGGGGTGACGGAGATCTCGGTGCGCACGTCGATGCCGGCGGTGCGCGCGGCATCGGCCAGGTCG
>JAKDNL010000852.1 GCA_030451825.1 Pseudonocardia sp.
CCGAGGATGTTGTCGCAGACGTCGAGCATGGTCTCGACGTCCTCCGTGGTGCCCTCGCCACGCACCATCCGTTGCAGGATCAGCTCCAGCCAGTAGGTGCCCTCCCGGCACGGCGTGCACTTGCCGCAGCTCTCGTGCTTGTAGAACTCGGTCCACTTCATGACCGCCCACGGCACGGACACCGTCTCGTTGAACACCATCACCGCGGTGGTGCCGAGCATCGACCCGGCCTCCGCGGCGCCCTCGAAGTCCAGCGGGACGTCCAGGTGCTCCGCGGTGAACAGCGGCGTCGAGGATCCGCCCGGCGTCCAGAACTTCAGCGGGACGCCGTCCTTCATCCCGCCGGCCAGCTCCAGGAGCTCGCGCAGCGTGATGCCCAGCGGGGCCTCGTACTGGCCGGGGCGCTCCACGTGCCCGGACACCGAGTAGATCTTCGGGCCAGGGCTCTTCTCCCGGCCCATGGTGCGGAACCAGGCCGAGCCGCCGGTGACGATGGCCGGAACCGACGCGATCGTCTCCACGTTGTTCACCACGGTGGGCGAGGAGTAGAGCCCGGACGTCGCCGGGAACGGGGGCTTGAGCCGCGGCTGGCCGCGCCGGCCCTCCAGCGAGTCCAGCAGCGCCGTCTCCTCGCCGCAGATGTAGGCGCCGGCCCCGGCGTGCACCACGATCTCCAGGTCGAAGCCGGTGCCCAGGATGTCGCGGCCGAGGTAGCCCTTGGCCTTCGCCTCGGCGACGGCGCTGCGCAGCCGCCGGATGCAGTGCACCGCCTCGCCGCGCACGTAGATCGCGCAGAAGTGCGCGCGGATCGCGTAGCTGGTGACGATGCAGCCCTCGATCAGCGAGTGCGGGTCGGCCATCATCGTCGGGATGTCCTTGCAGGTCCCCGGCTCGCCCTCGTCGGCGTTGATCACCAGGTACTTGGGCTTGGCGCCCGGGCCCTTCCCGGACCCGTCGTCCTGCGGGATGAAGCCCCATTTCATACCGGTGGGGAACCCGGCGCCGCCGCGTCCGCGCAGGCCGGAGTCCTTGATCAGCTGGATCAGCTGGTCCGGGTGCGCGTCGAACGCGGTGCGCAGCGAGGAGTAGCCCTCCAGCTGCTCGTAGGTCGAGAGCGACCAGGAGCGCGGGGACAGCCAGCGCCGGGTGAGCACCGGGGTCAGCGGGTCGGGACGGGTGGTGGCGGTGGCCTGCTCGGGAGGGGTGCTCATGGAAATCACTTCTTCTCCGGTAGCGCGGGCATGGCCGGGGGCTCGTCGGGCATCGCCGGTGCGACCCAGCCGCGGTCGGCGGCCAGCTGCGCACCGCGCACCGACTCCGGCGCCGAGGACGGACCCTGCGCCCGGACGGCGATGTCACCGAACCCCGCGATCTCCAGCTCGATCGTGCGCAGGTCGGTCAGCGGGGCACCGCGGGTCGGGTTCGGGCGCTCGCCGCGGCGCAGGGCATCCACCAGCTCGACCGCGGAGTCCGGCGACTGGTTGTCGTAGTATTCGTAGTTGACCTGCAGCACCGGGGCGAGGTCGCAGGCGGCCAGGCATTCGGCGTGCTCGAGCGTGATCGAGCCGGTGCTGCCCGGCTCGCCCACGGTCTCCTCGTGGCCCAGCGGGCGACCGTTGGTGCCCAGGCGCTGCTGCAGGCGGGTGTAGATGTCGTCGCCGCCCAGCGCTGCGCACAGCGTGTTGGTGCACACGCTGACCAGGTGCTCGCCGCACGGGGTGCGCTTGTACATCGTGTAGAAGGTGACCACTGCGGTGACCTCGGCGAGGCTCAGGTCCAGTGCCTCGGCGCAGAACCGGATGCCGTCCTGGCTGGCATAGCCCTCCACGGACTGCACCAGGTGCAGCAGCGGCAGCAGCGCCGACCGGGCCTCCGGGTACAGCGCGATGATCTCCTTCGTGCGCTGGCGGGTCAGCTCGTCGAACGTCGGCGAGACCGGCGACGGCTCCGCGACGACGGGCTCGAAGACCTGCTCGGCCGGCTTGGCCGTCGTGGCGCTGTTCGTCTCGGGCGTGCCCTCGGGCAGTGTCATCGCGCCACTCCGGTCCGCTGCGGGGACGGTGTCATCGGTCGCAGCCCCCCATCACGGGATCGATCGAGGCGACGGCGGCGATGACGTCGGCGACCATGCCGCCCTCGCTCATCGCCGGCATCGTCTGCAGGTT
>JAKDNL010000224.1 GCA_030451825.1 Pseudonocardia sp.
GACGACGACGCCCCGACCCCGCCCGTCCCCGCCGAGGCGACCGCGGACACTCCGGTAACCCGATCCCGGCACCGGCGGACGCCTGATGCGGTCCGGCCGGGCATCGCCCTCGACGTCGACACGCTCCGGCACCGCCGGAGCCTCGCGCGGGCCGCGTCGGGCGACGATCAAGCACGGGCCGCGCTGGAACGCACCGCGACGGACGAGGACCACCCGGTCCGCGAGCGGGCCGAGGCCTCGGCCGGGCTGGCCATTGTCCTGCGGCGGAGCGGTCACCGGGGGGACGCGGCCGCCCACGCACGTCGCGCCCATCTACTGGCCCTGCGGATCGGAGCCCCGCGGATCGCCGTCCTGGCCGCCGCCGCGCTCGCCGGCTCCGGTCCTGCCGATCCCGGACCCACCGGCCGCGGGAACGGGGCTCAGCCGTCCGTCGCGCCGGCCCGCAGCTCGTCGGCGGCGGAGTAGGGGTCCAGCTCCCCGGCCAGCACCCGGTCGGCCAGGGCCGGCACGGCAGTGCCGCCGCGCAGGCACTCCATCCGGGAGCGCACCTGCTCCAGGCTGATCGCCTCGATCTCGCTCTCCGCGCGTCGCCGGCGGCGTCCGCGCAGCGCACCGGAGCTCTCGCTCCAGGCCCGGTGCTCGGTGATCGCGTCGGCGAGCGGGCCGACCCCCTCGGTCCGGGCCGCGATCATGGAGAGAACCGGCGGTGCCCAGGGGGCAGCACCCGTTCCGCCCGCGCTCCGCCCGGCCCCGTGGTCCGCGGCCGCGGCGCCCTCCCGCAGGTGCAGCATGTTCTTGAGCTCGCGCACGGTCTGGCGCGCCCCGTCGCGGTCGGCCTTGTTCACCGCGAAAATGTCGCCGATCTCGAGGATCCCGGCCTTGGCCGCCTGCACGCCGTCACCCATCCCGGGAGCGAGCAGCACCACCGTGGTGTCGGCCAGGCGCGCGACGTCGACCTCGGACTGCCCGACCCCGACCGTCTCGACCAGGACCACGTCGCAGCCGGCGGCGTCGAGCACCCGCAGTGCCTGCGGCGTGGCCCAGGCCAGACCGCCCAGGTGCCCGCGGGTGGCCATCGATCGGATGAACACGCCCTCGTCCGCCGCGTGCTCCCCCATCCGGACCCGGTCCCCGAGCAGTGCCCCGCCGCTGAACGGCGACGACGGGTCCACCGCCAGCACCCCCACCCGCAGGTCACGGGCTCGCAGTTCGGTGACCAACGCGGAGGTGGTGGTCGACTTACCCACGCCGGGCGCCCCGGTCAGCCCGACGATCTGGGCGTTGCCGGCGTGCGGAGCCAGCGCCGCGGCCACCTCGCGCAGCTGCGGGCTGGCGTTCTCCACCAGCGAGATCAGCTTCGCGACCGAGCGCTGGTGCCCCTCACGCGCCCGCGCAACCAGTTCCTGCGGGTCCTGGGCAGCGGGCACGTGAGGGTCTCCAGCGTGGTCGGTCGGTACAGCCGGGCGAGGAAACGATCAGGCCTTCGGCACGCGCACGATCAGCGCGTCACCCTGGCCGCCGCCACCGCACAACGCGGCCGCGCCGACCCCGCCGCCCTGACGGCGCAGCCTCAGCGCCAGGTGCAGCGCGATCCGGGCACCGGACATGCCGATCGGGTGCCCCAGCGCGATCGCGCCGCCGTCGATGTTCACCTTCTCCTCGTCGATCCCCAGCTTGCGGGTGGAGACGACGCCGACCGCGGCGAACGCCTCGTTGATCTCGACCAGGTCCAGGTCCGACGGCGAGATGCCCTCCTTCGCGCAGGCCTTGGCGATCGCGTTCGCCGGCTGCTCCTGCAGGCTGGCGTCCGGACCGGCCACGACGCCGTGCGCGCCGATCTCGGCCAGCCAGGTCAGGCCCAGCTCCTGCGCCTTGGCCTTGCTCATCACGACCACCGCGGCGGCGCCGTCGGAGATCTGCGATGCGGAGCCGGCGGTGATGGTGCCGTCCGAGGAGAAGGCGGGCTTGAGCTTGCCCAGCCCCTCCGCGGTGGTGTCGCCGCGGATGCCCTCGTCGGCGCTGAACGTGACCGGGTCGCCCTTGCGCTGCGGGATCTCGACCGGGGCGATCTCCTCGTCGAAGACGCCGTTCTCGGCCGCCTTCGCCGCGCGCTGGTGCGAGCGGGCGGAGAACGCGTCCTGCTCGGCGCGGGTGATGTCGTACTTCGCGTTGTGCTTCTCGGTCGAGGCGCCCATGGCGACCTGGTCGAACGCGCAGAACAGACCGTCGTAGGACATGTGGTCGGTCAGCGTCGTGTCACCGAACTTGGTGCCCTCGCGGGACTTGGTGAGCATGTGCGGGGCCTGGGTCATCGACTCCTGGCCGCCGGCCACCACGATCTCGAACTCGCCGGCACGGATCAGCTGGTCGGCCAGCGCGATCGCATCGATGCCGGAGAGGCAGACCTTGTTGATGCTCAGCGCGGGCACGTCCATCGGGATGCCGGCGTCCACCGCGGCCTGCCGCGCCGGGATCTGGCCCGCACCGGCGGTGAGGACCTGCCCCATGATCGTGTATTCCACTTGTTCGGGGGCCACACCGGCGCGCTCGAGCGCGGCCTTGATGGCGACCCCACCCAGCTGCGCGCCGGAGAAGCCCTTCAGCGAGCCGAGCAGCCGGCCCATCGGCGTACGGGCCCCGGCGACGATCACAGTTCCGGACACGGCGTCCTCCAGCAGCATCGATGGCGAAGAATGTGCCGACACGATACCCACCACCACCGGCCGCGGGACGGACCGAAGGGAGGGGGTGAGCAGCCGCACACGGCGCAGTGGCCCATCCGATCCGGTTCGGCTCGGCTACCCGCCGGTAGGCCAGCTACATTCTGCCCCCATGGCACCCACTGACGAGTTGACCTCCCTGGTCGTGGCCGTGGACCACGTCGGGATCGCGGTTCCCGACCTGGACGAGGCGATCCGCTGGTACGCCGACACGTTCGGCCTGGTCTCGACCCACGAGGAGACGAACACCGAGCAGGGCGTCCGCGAGGCGATGCTCGCCGCTCCGGGCGGCTCCGACACGATGGTCCAGCTGCTCGCGCCGCTGGACGAGAACTCCACGATCGCGAAGTTCATCGACCGCAACGGCCCCGGCATCCAGCAGGTCGCCTACCGCGTGCGCGACGTCGCCGCCGCCGGCGACACGCTGCGCGCCAAGGGCCTGCGGATGCTCTACGACGAGCCGCGGCGCGGCACGTCGGACTCGAAGGTGAACTTCGTGCACCCCAAGGACGCCGGCGGCGTGCTCGTCGAGCTGGTGGAACCGGCCCCGAACGGGCACTGATCCGTGGCACCCGTCACGATGAACCACGGGTGCGACCCGGGTACCCTCAGCCTGCGGGTACCATACTACGCAGTAACATGTGGTATCCCGAGCATTTGCTCCGTCCAGACAACGCAGAGCACCGCCGACCACGCCAACGGAGGCCAGCCGTGCACGACATCCGCGATGCCATCCTCGCCGAGGAGTTCGACAGCGTCGGCAAGCTCGACGTCCCCGACCACTACAACGGGGTGACGGTCCGGGCCGAGGACGCCGAGATGTTCTCCGGTCTCGCCGCCCGGGACAAGGACCCCCGCAAGAGCCTGCGGCTCGAGGAGGTCGCCACCCCCGAGCTGGGCCCGGGTGAGGCACTGGTCGCGGTGATGGCGAGCGCGATCAACTACAACACCGTGTGGACCTCGATCTTCGAGCCGGTCTCGACGTTCAGCTTCCTGCGCCGCTACGGCAAGACGTCGCCGCTGGCCAAGCGGCACGACCTGCCCTACCACGTGGTGGGTTCGGACCTGGCCGGCGTCGTCGTGCGCACCGGGCCGGGCGTGAACACCTGGAAGGCCGGCGACCGGGTCGTCGCGCACTGCCTCTCGGTCGAGCTGGAGAGCCCGGACGGGCACTCGGACACGATGATGGACCCGGAGCAGCGGATCTGGGGCTTCGAGACCAACTTCGGCGGGCTCGCCGAGCTGGCGCTGGTCAAGTCCAACCAGCTGATGCCCAAGCCGGAGCACCTGACCTGGGAGGAGGCCGCCGCCCCCGGGCTGGTGAACTCCACCGCCTACCGGCAGCTGGTCTCCCGCAACGGCTCCGACATGAAGCAGGGCGACACCGTCCTGATCTGGGGCGCCTCCGGCGGCCTGGGCTCCTACGCCACCCAGTTCGCGCTCAACGGCGGCGCCACCCCGGTCTGCATCGTCTCCTCCCCGGAGAAGGCCGAGATCTGCCGCAAGATGGGCGCCGACCTGGTCATCGACCGCAACGCCGAGGGCTACAAGTTCTGGTCCGACGAGCACACCCAGGACCCCAAGGAGTGGAAGCGCTTCGGGGCCAAGATCCGTGAGCTGACCGGCGGCGACGACCCGGACATCGTGTTCGAGCACCCGGGCCGGGAGACGTTCGGCGCCAGCGTCTACGTCGCCCGCAAGGGCGGCACGATCGCCACCTGCGCGTCCACCTCGGGCTACATGCACGAGTTCGACAACCGCTACCTGTGGATGAACCTCAAGCGGATCGTCGGATCGCACTTCGCGAACTACCGCGAGGCCTGGGAGGCCAACCGGCTCATCGCCAAGGGCATGGTGCACCCGACGCTGTCCCGCGTGTACCCGCTGTCCGAGACCGGCCAGGCGGCCACCGACGTGCACCAGAACCTGCACCAGGGCAAGGTCGGCGTGCTCGCTCTGGCCCCGGAGGAGGGCCTGGGCGTCACGAACCCGGAGCTGCGCGAGCAGCACCTGCAGGAGATCAACCGCTTCCGCGGCGTCTGACGACCGGCGCACCGCCGTCGCACCGAGGGCCTCCTCCGCTCACCCGGAGGAGGCCCTCGTGCTCGTCTCGGTGAACCACAACGCGTCCGGCCGCGTACACACCGCAATGACCCGTGGCGGCGGTACGGTGGGGCACATGGCCGGTGACCAGCATGCTCCCGTCCCACGAACCGGATTCACGATCACCCGACGGGGTTATGACCAGGCCCAGGTGGACAGCCACCTGCGCCGGCTCGACGCCGAGGTGCGGATGCTGGCGGCGGACCGGGACGCCGCCGTGGCGCAGAACGCGCGCCTGGGTCGTGAGCTCGACGACGCCCGGACCCGGGCAGAGGCGCTGCACCAGCAGGTGAACCGCCTCGCCGGGCCCCCGCAGAGCGTCCAGGGCATGAGCGAACGCCTGCGGTCGATGCTCCGGCTGGCCGAGGACGAGGTCGCCGAGATGCACTCCCGGGCGGAATCGGAGATCACCGAGCAGCGGCGGGCGGGTGAGGAGCACTCCCGTCAGATCGTCACCGAGGCCCGGGCCGAGGCGCAGCGTCTTCTCGGCGACGCCACGGCGGAGTCCGAGCGGACGGCGTCGGCCGCCGACGCCGAGCGGGCCGCGGTCGCCGAGCTGCGCAGCACCACCGAGCAGGAGCTCGCCCGGCACCGCGAGGCGACCGAGAGCGAGCTGGCCGACCAGCGCGAGCGGACCGACCGGGAGACCACCGAGCGCCGGGAGACCGTCGAGAGCGAGGTCGCCGAACGCGAGTCGGAGAGCGCACGGAAGATCCGTGAGACCGACAGCACCGCCGCGGCCGAACGCACCCGGCTGGAGTCGGAGTCCGAGTCGACCCGCTCCACGGTCGAGCGGGACTTCGTGATCGCGATGGACCAGCGCCGACAGGAGGCGCTCAGCGCCCTGTTCGCCGAGCGCGACGCGTTGACCGAGGAGAACAACCGCTCCCGCCGCATCGCCGGCGAGCAGGCCACACGCATCCGCGGCGAGGCCGAGGAACAGGCCCGCCGCGCGCGGGAGGAGGCCGAGCGCACGGCCACGGCTCTGGTCGAGGAGGCGCAGCGCAAGGTCGACGAGCTGACCGCCCTGCGCGGGCAGCTGGCCGACCAGCTGCGCCGCACCCGGTCCACCATCGATGCCGAGCTGGGCGTGCTGGGTGGAGTTCCCGGCGCACGGCACGCCGACGTGGGCACCGACGCGTCCCCGTCCGAGGGGCCCGGCAACGGCGCGGTCCCGGAACAGGACGGGCCGTCCGCACGGCCGTCCCCGGACCGGGCGGGCGCACGCGTCGCGAGCTGAGCACGCGCCCCCGCCGGTCACCGGTACCCGCAGAGGTGCCGGCCCGGCGGATCAGTGCCGGCGGATCAGTGCCGGCGGAACCCGGGCCGTCGCCGATCGCGGGCGTTCCAGCACGGCAGGTGCCAGTGCCGGCGGTCCTCGACCCCGCCGTACCCCTCGGCCGGCCACGCCACCACGTGTCCCTGTCCGGAGGGGACCACCTGCTCGCAGCCCGGGCAGCGGTAGTCCTTCACCGACGACCCGCCCGGCACGTGCCGGACGTTCCACTCGCCGTCGCGGCCCGACTCGCGCCGGGTGACCATCGACGCCCCGAGCGGTGGGGCCACGGGTCGGCCCCGCCCACGCTCAGCGGGGCGGGGCCGGCGTCCACGCGCCATCGCGCTACTTCCGGGCGTAGTCCCGGAACCCGTGGCCGGTCTTGCGGCCCAGGCGTCCGGCGGTGACCAGGTGCTCCAGCAGCGGCGCGGGAGCGTACCCGGACTGGCGGAACTCGCCGTAGAGCGAGCGCTCGATGGCCAGCGACACGTCCAGACCGACGACGTCGAGCAGCTCGAACGGCCCCATCGGCAGCGCACAGCCGGTCTTCATGGCCGCGTCGATGTCGTCGGCGGTGGCGTAGTGCGCCTCGAGCATCTTCACCGCGTCGTTGAGGTACGGGAACAGCAGGGCGTTGACGATGAACCCGGCGCGGTCGCCGCAGCTCACCGGCACCTTCTTCAGCTTCTGGCAGACCGAGAGCACGGTCGCCGCGGCGTCGCGCGAGGTGCCGATCTGCGACACCACCTCGACCAGCCTCATCGCCGGGGCCGGGTTGAAGAAGTGCATCCCGATCACGTCGCCGGGCCGCGCGGTGGCCGCGGCACACTCCACGACCGGCAGCGACGACGTCGTGGTGGCCAGGATCGCGCCCGGCTTGCAGATCTCGTCCAGCGCACCGAACATCGCCCGCTTGACGTCGAGCTCCTCGGCGACGGCCTCGACCACGAGGTCGACGTCGGCGAAGTCCTCCAGCGCGGTGGTGCCGGTGATCCGGGCCAGGACCGCGTCCCGGTCGGACTCCTCCAGCCGCCCGCGGGCCACCGACTTGTCCAGCGACTTGCGGACTCCTCCGATCGAGCCCTCGACCTTGGAGTCGCTGCGCCCGCGGACCAGCACGTCGTAGCCGGCCTTGGCGAACACCTCGACGATGCCCGAGGCCATGGTGCCGGTGCCGACGACGCCGACCCGGCCGACCTCGCGCACGGTGGCGCCCTCGGGGATCGTCGCGGCCGGGGTCTTCTCGTCCGGCACGACGGTCGAGGAGTGCTCGGCCTCGTAGGTGTAGAAGCCGCGCCCGGACTTCCGGCCGAGCAGCCCGGCGGTGATCATCTGCTTGAACACCGGCGCCGGGGCGTGCAGCAGGTTGCGCGACTGCGCGTACATCGTCTCGAGGATCTCGTAGGCGGTGTCCAGGCCGATCAGGTCGAGCAGGGCCAGCGGGCCCATCGGGTAGCCGCAGCCGTAGCGCATACCGGCGTCGAGGTCCTCGCGGCTGGCGTAGGACTCCTCGTACATCCGCGCGGCGTGGTTGAGGTAGCCGAACAGCAGCGCGTTCGCGATGAACCCGGCCCGGTCCCCCATCACGACGGCGACCTTCTCCAGCGACTCGGCGAACGCCTTCACGTCGTCGACGACGTCGGGCTCGGTGACCACCGTGCGCACCAGCTCGACGAGGCGCTGCACCGGCGCCGGGTTGAAGAAGTGCATCCCGACGACCTTGCCCGGGCGCCCGGTGCGCACGGCCAGCTCGGTCACCGAGAGCGAGGAGGTGTTGGAGCACAGGATCGTGTCCTCGCCGACGACCTTGTCCACCTCGGCGAACAGCGCAGCCTTGGCGTCCAGGCTCTCCGGGATCGCCTCGACGACCAGGTCCGCGCTCGCCAGGTCCGAGAGCGAGGTGCTGACCGTGATCCGGCCGAGCAGCCCGTCGGCCTGCTCCTGTGTCATCTTCCCGCGCGTGACGGCGCGGGAGGTGGACGCCTCCAGGTGTGCGCGGCCACGTTCGCCCGCGGCCGTGTCGATCTCCACGGCGACGACCGGCAGGCCGCTCCGTGCGAAGACCTCCACGATCCCCGCGCCCATGGTGCCCAGGCCGACTACACCGATCGTCCGGAACTCGCGTGCCACGCTGCAAACCTCCACTGTGCGACGTCCGATCGCGCGTGATCCTGCCATCGACGCGCTACCGGTGGGTAACGCATGCGACCCGCACCACCCCAACCGGTCAGGCCCCGGGGTCAGCGGCCGTGGCGGGTGCGGACGAGGCCGACCAGTGTGGACATGCCCCGGGCGGTGCGCTTGAAGCTGGTCACCGCGATCGGAAGGGCGAAGCGCTGGCGGGCGACGGCCTGTGGCCGGGTGAACTCGCGCAGACCGTCGGCGCCGTGGATCCGGCCGAAGCCGGAGTCGCCGACCCCGCCGAAGGGCAGCCCCGGGATCGCGGCGAACGAGATGACCCCGTTCACCGACACCATCCCGCAGCGCAGGCGGGCCGCGATCGCGTCGCCGCTCCGCGCGGAGAACACGGTGGCGCCGAGGCCGTAGCCGGTGGCGTTGGCGCGCCGGACCGCCTCGTCGACGTCCGGGACGCGGTTGAGAACGAGCAGCGGCCCGAACGTCTCCTCGGTGACGGCGCTCGAGTCCTCCGGCACGTCGACGACCACGACCGGATCGATCGTGGTCTCGCCGACCGAGTCCACCCCGCCGACGACGGCCCGGCCACCGCGCTCGATCGCGTCGCTGACGTGCCGGCGCACGACGTCGACCTGCGACGGCATGGTCATCGGGCCGATGTCGCCGTCGGCGCTGACGGTGCTGACCCGCAGCTTCCGGGCGCCCGCGGTGACGGCGGCCAGGAACTCGTCGGCGACCGGGTCGACGACGTAGACCCGCTCCACCCCGACGCAGGTCTGGCCGGCGTTGGACATCCCGCCCCAGACCGCGGCGTCCGCGGCGGCGGCCACGTCGGCGTCCGGGGCGACGATCAGCGGGTCCTTGCCGCCGCACTCGATCAGCACCGGCGTCAGGTTCTCCGACGCCGCGGACATGACCTTGCGCCCGGTCGCGGTGGAACCGGTGAACGCGATCTTGCCGATGCCCGGGGCCCGGCAGAGCTCCGCGCCGGTCTCGCCCAGCCCGGTGACGACGGTGAGCAGCGGGTGCGCCGCGGCCTCCGGCACCGCCTCGAGCAGCGTCCTGGCCAGCGCGACACCGACCCCGGGCGTCAGCTCGCTCGGCTTGAACACGACGGTGTTGCCGGCGGCCAGGGCGTAGGCGATCGAGCCCATCGGGGTGAAGACCGGGTAGTTCCACGGCCCGATCACGCCGATCACGCCGAACGGGCGGTAGGCCAGCGTCGCGGCCTGGTTCGCCATCAGCAGCCCGGGCGCCACGGACTTCTTCCGGAGGACGCCCTCGGCGTTCTTCAGCGCCCAGTCCAGGTGGTCGATCGCGAGCACCAGCTCCAGGCGGGCGTCGTCGAACGGCTTGCCGGTCTCGGAGCGGATCACCTCGGCGAGCTGGTCGAGACGGGCGACCAGCGTCCGGCGCCAGGCTCCGAGATGCCGGCGCCGCCCGGCGAAGCCCAGCTCCTCCCACCAGGTCGCGGCCTCGGCGGCGGAGGCGACGGCGGCGCGGACGTGTGCCCCGTCGTGGATCGGGTGGCGCCCCACCTCGGCGCCCGTGCGCGGGTCGAGGGAGGCGAACGTGGGCTGGGAGTCCGTGCTGCCGGCGAGGGCTTCGGTGACGCTCACCCGCGCCACCCTAGGCCGACGGGCCGGGTCCGCTGGTGCCGCGCCTGGCCCGCCCGAACCCTCGCCCCAACCCCTCGTGGGGGGGCAAAAAAAGCCCCAAACCCAATTAAAACCCCCAGGGCGGAAACCCCCAAAAAGCCCCGGGGGGACCCCCCCCCCCACAACAAACGCCCCGG
>JAKDNL010000225.1 GCA_030451825.1 Pseudonocardia sp.
ACACCGAGGTCTACCGCGGTGCGGAGTACTCCGTCGACTTCGTGCCGAAGGTCCGGGTCGAGGTCGTCGTGGACGACGCGCTGCAGGACAAGGTCGTCGACGCGGTGGTCGAGGCCTCGCGCACCGGCAAGATCGGTGACGGCAAGGTCTGGGTGAGCCCGGTCGAGACCGTCGTCCGCGTGCGGACCGGCGAGCGGGGCACCGACGCCATCTGAGGTGCACCATCGATGCGCGGCTCCGCAGGCTTCGCGCTCGGTATCGATGCGCGGCTCCGCAGGCTTCGCTCTCGGTATCGATGCGCGGCTCCGCAGGCTTCGCGCTCGGTATCGAAGCAGGGCCCGTCGCACCCCACCGGGTGTGACGGGCCCGGCTGCTCTCCGACGCCTGGTGCCGGGCGCGGAACGAGGTCAGGGAGAGGGCTGGTCGGGGGAATGACGGTGCTGGGCTCGGGCGAGGCGGCGGATCTCGTGAAGGCCAGGTCGGTGCTGCTGGAGTCGAACGGCGGTCGCCACCACCACGGTCCGGAGGCGTTGCGCGCGGCGCTGGTGGACCTGCACGACTTCTGGCTCTCGTCGCGGTGCGCGACGATCGGCGTCGGTGACGGCGTCTCGCTGGTCGCGGTGGGGGCCCTGGGCCGGCGCGAGCTGTGCCCGTTCTCGGACCTGGACCTGGTGCTGCTGCACGACGGCCGGTCCGGGGTGGACACGCTCGCCGAGCAGCTCTGGTATCCGCTCTGGGACGCCGGGATCGGGCTCGACCACTCGGTGCGCACCCCCGGTCAGGCCGTGCAGATCGCGACGACCGACCTCAAGGCCGCGTTCGGGCTGCTCGAGGCCCGGCACATCGCCGGCGACACGGTGCTCTCGGACACGGTCCGGACGGCCGTCCGGCAGGCGTGGCGGGCCGGTATCCGGAGCCGTTTCGACGAGATCGCCGACACCACGACCGACCGCTGGACGCGCAACGGGGACGTGGCGCACCGGATCGAGCCGGACCTGAAGAACGGGCACGGCGGGCTGCGCGACGTGGCGCTGATCGACGCGCTGGCCACGGCGCAGCTGGTGGACCGACCCTCGGGCGAGGTGGCCGGGGCGCGGGCGCTGCTGCTCGACGTCCGCACCGAGCTGCACCGGCTCTCCGGACGGACCCGGGACGTGCTGCGTGCCCAGGACGCCGACGAGATCGCGGCCACGATGGACGTCGGCGACCGTTTCGATCTGGCGCGCGCACTGTCCGGGGCCGCGCGGGCGGTGGCGTTCGCGACCGAGGTCGGGCTGCGCCAGGCCCGCAACGCCCTGCCGCGCCGCGGACTGGCGGCGTTGCGCAGGGCACCGGTGCGCCGCCCGCTGGACTCCGGGGTCGTCGAGCACGCCGGCGAGGTGACGCTGGCCCGCGACGCGTCGGCGGCCAAGGATCCGGCGCTCGTGCTGCGGGTGGCCGCGACGGCTGCGCGCACCGGGCTGCCGATCGCCGCGGGCACTTTGCACCGGCTGGCCGACACCGCCCCCGAGCTGCGCACCCCGTGGCCGCGGGCGGCTCTGGGCGAGCTGCTGTCCCTGCTCGGTACCGGGCAGGGGATGGTCGAGGTGATCGAGTCCCTGGACCGCACCGGGCTGTGGGGCCGGCTGTTCCCGGAGTGGGGCGCGGTCCGCGACCTGCCCCCGCGGGACCGCACGCACGTCTGGACCGTCGACCGGCACCTGGTCGAGGTGTGCGCGCAGGCGGGGCGGCTGACGACCCGGGTCGCGCGCCCGGACCTGCTGCTGATCGGGGCGCTGCTGCACGACATCGGCAAGGGGCGCGAGGGGGACCACTCGGAGGTCGGGGAGTTGCTGGTCCGCCAGATCGGGACCCGGCTGGGCCTGCGCGAGGGCGACATCGACATCCTCGGCACGATGGTGCGCCACCACCTGCTGTTCCCGCACACGGCGACCCGGCGCGACCTGGACGATCCGGCGACGGTCTCGCGGGTGATCGAGACTCTGGAGGGGGCGGCGGCGCCGGCGGAACGGGCGACGGCCCTCCTGGTGGATCTGCTCGACGCGCTGGCCGAGGCCGACTCGCTGGGCACCGGCCCCGGTGTCTGGAGCCCGTGGCGGCGCACCCTGATCCAGAACCTGTCCGGGCGCTGCCGCAGTGCCCTGACCGGCGCGGTGTTCGTCGAGCCGGGTCCGCCGGACCCGTCGTCGGCGGAGCTGGTCGCGGCGATGAGCGGCGGGGGAGGGCCGCAGGTCCGCTTCCTCGCCGACGGCGACGTGGCCACCGTGACGCTCGTGCTGCCCGACGACCGCGGCGCGCTCTCCGCCGCGGCCGGGGTGCTGGCCCTGCACTCGTTGCAGGTGCATACGGCCGAGATCTCCACCGTGGCGACTCCGGAGGGCGGCCGCGCCGTGGTGGAGACGTTCGCGGTCGCCCCGCGGTTCGGCAGCCTGCCCGACCCGGCGCTGGTCCGGGCCGACCTGGTGCGGGTGCTGTCCGGGTCTCTCGCGCTGCCCGAGGCGCTGGCCCGCAAGGAACGCGACTACGCCCCGTCCAACCCGGTCGTCGAACGCACGGCGCCGCCGCGGGTGCTCTGGTTCGACGACGAGGCCACCGGCGCGGTCGTGCTGGAGCTGCGCGCGACCGACCGGATCGGCCTGTTGCACCACGTCACGGTCGCGCTGGAGCGCTGCGAGGTGGACCTGCGGTGGGCCCGGGTGGAGACGCTCGGGGCCTCGGTGGTCGACGCATTCGGTGTGGCCGGCACGCCCGGCGCGGGTGCGCGCCGGGCGATCGAGGCTGCGCTGCTCGCCGTCACCGCCGCCCGTGGGGGCGAGGAGCCGGGCGGGCGTGGTTCCATGCTGTCCAGCCCCGCGGCCCGGCAGCCGCTCCGCACCGAGGCACGCGAGGAGGAGACCCGATGAAGCTGGTGACCGCGATCGTCAAGCCGTTCGTGCTGGGCGAGGTCAAGGATGCGCTCGAGGGCACGGGCGTGCTCGGGATGACCGTGTCCGAGGTCCAGGGTTACGGCCGGCAGAAGGGCCACACCGAGGTCTACCGGGGCGCGGAGTACTCGGTGGACTTCGTGCCGAAGGTGCGGATCGAGGTCGTCGTGGACGACGAGGCCGTCGACCGGGTCATGCAGGCGGTGGTCGACGCCGCGCACACCGGCAAGATCGGCGACGGCAAGGTCTGGGTCGTCCCGGTGGAGAACGTGGTCCGGGTCCGCACCGGTGAACGCGGCACCGACGCACTCTGAGCACGGCCGGCCGCTCCCGAACGGGCGTCCGTCGGGGTTCCCGGGCGATAGTCGGAACGATTCGGTCATCCGGGTCGTTGGCGTCCACATGACCCTGGCTTCGGCGCCTCCGGTGCGGCTGCGCGTTCCCGGCCGCACGCTGGTGCTGGTGGCCGGGTTGCCCGGTGCCGGCAAGTCCACGCTGCTGGCCACGCTGCCACCGCAGAGCTCGACGGTCGTGCTCGACTCCGAGCACACCCGCGACCGCCTCGTCCGCCTGCTGCCGGTCGGTACCCCGTACCCGCTCTACCGCTGGGCCGTGCACCTTCTGCACCGCCTGGCGATGGTCCGCGCGGTGCTGACCGGGCCGGAGACCGTCGTGGTACACCTGCCATCGACGACCGACGGCGCCCGTCGCGCGATCCGCCTGCTGGCCGCCTGCGGGGGCCGGGAGGCGCACCTGGTGTGGGTGCACGCGGAGCCGGAGGATGCGCTGGCCGGGCAGCACGCCCGGGGGCGTGTGGTGCGCGGACGGGCGTTCGCCGGGCACGCGGCCCGGGCCGGTGACGTCGCACGACGGCTGCACTCCGACGGCCCGCCGCCGGGCTGGTCGTCGGCCCGGGTGGTGGATCGGTCCTGCGCCCATCGCGGTCTGCGGATGGCCAAGTAGGCTGTTGAGGGTGTTCGACTCCCTCTCCGAGCGGCTCGGTTCCACACTCCGCGACCTGCGCGGTAAGGGCCGGCTCTCCGACGCCGACATCGATGCCACCGCGCGCGAGATCCGGATCGCCTTGCTGGAGGCGGACGTCGCGCTGCCTGTGGTGCGCGCGTTCATCACCCGCATCAAGGAACGGGCCAAGGGCGCGGAGGTCTCCGGTGCGCTGAACCCGGCCCAGCAGGTCGTCAAGATCGTCAACGAGGAGCTCGTCGGGATCCTCGGTGGCGAGACCCGTCGGCTGTCGATGGCCAAGGAACCGCCGACGGTCATCATGCTGGCCGGCCTGCAGGGCAGCGGTAAGACGACGCTGGCCGGCAAGCTCGGCCGCTGGCTCAAGGAGCAGGGCCACACCCCGCTGCTCGTGGCGTGCGACCTGCAGCGCCCGAACGCGGTCAACCAGCTCCAGATCGTCGGCGAGCGCGCGAGCGTGCCCACGTTCGCGCCGCACCCGGGCGCCACCGGCTCCGGTGACCTGCCCGAGGGCCCCGGCGATCCGGTGCGCGTGGCCCGCGAGGGCATCGCGCACGCGAAGGACAAGCTCTACGACGTCGTCGTCGTCGACACCGCGGGCCGCCTGGGCGTCGACGAGGAGCTGATGCGCCAGGCATCCGACATCCGCGAGGCGGTGTCGCCGGACGAGGTGCTCTTCGTCGTCGACGCGATGATCGGTCAGGACGCGGTCGCGACGGCCGAGGCGTTCCGCGACGGGGTCGGCTTCACCGGCGTCGTGCTCACCAAGCTCGACGGTGACGCCCGCGGCGGTGCGGCGCTCTCGGTCCGCGAGGTGACCGGGCAGCCGATCCTGTTCGCCTCCAACGGCGAGAAGCTCACCGATTTCGACGTCTTCCACCCGGACCGGATGTCCTCGCGCATCCTGGGCATGGGCGACCTGCTCACCCTGATCGAGCAGGCCGAGCAGCACTTCGACGCCGAGCAGTCCGCCGCCGCCGCGGCCAAGATGGGCTCCGGGGAGCTGACACTCGAGGACTTCCTGCAGCAGATGCTGGCGATCCGCAAGATGGGCCCGATCGGCAACATCCTGGGCATGCTGCCCGGCGCCGACTCCGGCCAGATGAAAGACGCGCTGTCCCAGGTCGACGACAAGCAGATCGACAGGCTGCAGGCGATCATCCGCGGCATGACCCCGGCCGAGCGCGACGACCCGAAGATGATCAACGCGTCCCGCCGGACGCGCATCGCGAACGGCTCCGGCGTCGCCGTCTCGGACGTCAACGACCTGGTCGACAGGTTCTTCGAGGCCCGCAAGATGATGAAGCAGATGGCCGGGCAGTTCGGCTTCGGCGGGGGTAACCGCAGCGCCACCAAGAAGGTCCCGAAGAACGCGCGCAAGGCCCGTCAGGCGAAGAAGGGCCGCAAGGGCGGGCCGTCGCGTGCCGGGCAGGGCACGCCGGACCTGTCGAACATGCCGAAGAGCCTGCAGGAGCTGCCACCGGGCCTCGGCCAGATGGACCAGCTGCCGGCCGGCTTCGACCCGTCGAAGCTGAACTTCGGCAAGAAGAAGCCCTGATGGGGGACCTGCCCGTCACCGGATGGCGGCTGCGGGGGACCGTCCTGCCCTCGGGCGACGACGTCGAGCTGTGGATCGACGGGACGGGCCGGATCAGCGACGGCCCGCTGCCCGGCGCCCGCGACCTCGGTGACGGCGGGTTCGTCGTCCCGGGCCTGGTGGACGCGCACTGCCACGTCGGCCTCGGGCCGGACGGGCCGGTGACCGACCTCGACGAGTGCGAGCGCCAGGCCCGCACCGACCGCGACGCCGGCACGCTGCTCATCCGCGACTGCGGCTCGCCGGTCGACACCTCGGCGCTGCAGGCCCGCGAGGACCTGCCGGAGATCATCCGGGCGGGCCGGCACGTGGCCCGCCCGAAGCGCTACATCCCGGGCGTGGCCGTCGAGCTCGACGACCCGAAGGTCCTCGTCGACGAGGTGCGCCGGCAGGCCGCCGACGGCGATGGCTGGGTGAAGCTGGTCGGGGACTGGATCGACCGCGGTGTCGGGGACCTCGCCCCGCTCTGGCCGGACGACGTGCTGGCCGAGGCCATCGCCGCCGCGCACGAGGCCGGCGCCCGGGTCACCGCGCACGTGTTCGGCACCGACGCCCTGCACGGGCTGGTCGGGGCCGGGATCGACTGCATCGAGCACGGCACCGGACTGCCCGACGACCTGATCTCGGAGATGGCGGCCCGCGGCACGGCGCTGGTGCCGACGCTGATCAACGTGGAGACGTTCCCGTCGATCGCCGACGGTGCGAGCAAGTACCCGGACTACGCGGCGCACCTGCGCGCGCTGCACGCCGGGGCCGCCGACGTCGTCCGGCGTGCGGCCGAGGCCGGTGTCCCGATCTACGCGGGCACCGACGCCGGCGGCGGCATCCGGCACGGCCGGATCGTCGACGAGATCGTCGCCCTGCGCGACGCCGGGCACCCGGACGCGCTGGGCGCGGCGAGCTGGGCTGCGCGGAGCTGGCTGGGACGGCCCGGCCTCGAGCCCGGCGCGCCGGCCGACCTGGTCGTCTACCGCGACGACCCGCGCGCCGACCTGGAGTCGCTGCGCCACCCCGCCGCGGTGCTGGTGCGCGGGCGCCGGGTGCCGGTGGGGAGCTCGTGACCGCCGGACCGACCGAACCGCAGCCGGGTGGATACCCGCAGCCCTGGTCCGGGCCGCCCCCGGGCCCACTGCCCGGCCCACTGCCCGGCCCACCGCCGGGCCCTCCCGAGCCGCCGCCGGGCCGGCGTGGGCCGTTCGGTCTGCGACCGGCGCCGCCACCTCCGCCGCACAAGTGGGGCATCGGGGCGTTCGTCGTCGTCGAGCTCGTGTTCCTCGGGGTGTCGCTGCTGGTCGGGTACCTGATCCCGACCCAGGGGTCGGTGGCCGGGATCCTGGCCGCGCTGGTCGTCCCGACGGTGCTGGCCGCGGGGACGGCGGTCGTGTGGACCTACCTGCGGGGCAACGGCCCGGCCCTGGACCTGGGCCTGCGCTGGTCCTGGGACGACGTCGGGATCGGGCTGATCATCGGGCTGCTGGGACTGGTGCTCACGGTCCCGGCGGCGCTGGTCTACGCCTCGATCGTCGGTCCCGAGGGGGCTACGACGGCGGTCGGTGACGTCTTCGCCGGGGTGCGGACGTCCTGGCCGATGGCGCTGCTGGTGATGTTCGTGGTGGTGATCGTCGCACCGATCTGCGAGGAGATCATGTACCGCGGCCTGCTCTGGGGTGCGGTGGCCAAGCACGTGCCGAACCGCCCGGTGGTCATCTACCTGGTCACCACACTGCTGTTCGCGTTCGCGCACTTCGAGCTCACCCGCACGCCGCTGCTGTTCGTGGTCGCGCTGCCGCTGGGGCTGGCCCGGATGCTGACCGGCCGTCTCGGCGCGGGCGTCCTGGCGCACCAGGTGAACAACTTCCTGCCGGGCCTGGCGCTCGCGCTGATGCTGGTCGGCGTCGTCCAGGTGTGAGTCGAGCCCGCCGGATCGAACCGGAGGCACCGATCGTCCCCGGCCCGGGCCGGGGAGGACGTGGCGCGCGGGGGAGCATCTGGCAGAATGGCTGTTCGGGTCCGCGGTCGGCCCTCTACCAACCGCGACCATGCCGAAAGAGACAGCGAGCCCGTAACCCCACGCGAGCCGAGCTGACTCGTCGCAGCACGACACACACTTTCGCGAGGAGCACCCACAGCGTGGCCGTCAAGATCAAGCTGATGCGTCTGGGCAAGATCCGTCAGCCCTTCTACCGCGTCGTCGTCGCCGATGCACGCACCCGGCGCAACGGCCGGGCGATCGAGACCATCGGCAAGTACCACCCGAAGAACGAGCCGAGCCTGATCGAGATCGACTCGGACCGTGCTCAGTACTGGCTCGGTGTCGGCGCCCTGCCGACCGAGACGGTGCAGAACCTGCTCGAGATCACCGGGGACTGGCAGAAGTTCAAGGGCCTGCCCGGTTCCGAGGGCACCCTGAAGCCGCAGGCGGAGAAGGCCGACAAGCTGGCCCGCTTCCAGCAGGCGCTGGCCGAGGCGAACGGTGAGCCGAGCACGCCGGCCACCACGCCGAAGAAGAAGTCCGAGCCGAAGGCCAAGCCCGAGCGCGTCGGCGCGACCGCCGACGAGGCGCCGGTCGAGGCGGCCACCAAGGCCGACGACGTCGTCGACGCGACCAAGGACGCCGACGCACCCGCCACCGAGTCGTGACCCTGCTCGCGGACGCCCTCGAGCACCTCGTGCGCGGCATCGTGGACCACCCCGATGAGGTCAAGGTGGACATGGTGACCGGGCGACGTGGCCGGATCCTCGAGGTCCGGGTGCACCCCGACGACCTCGGCAAGGTGATCGGCCGCGGTGGCCGTACGGCCACCGCGCTGCGCAACGTCATCGGTGGCGTGGGCGGCCGCGGGGTCCGGGTCGACGTCGTCGACACCGACCGCTAGGCGCGTCGGTCATCGAGACACGACGTACCGACGCCGACCGGGACATGGTCCTGGTCGGCGTCGTCGTGCGCGTGCACGGTCTGCGCGGCGAGGCCGTGGTGGACCTGCACACCGACGCCCCCGACGAGCGGTTCGCGCCCGGCACGGAGCTGGCCGTGCGCCGTTCGGGCGGGGCCCGATCGGCGCCGTTGCGCGTGGTGACCGCGCGCCCGCACTCCGGACGGCTGCTCGTGCGCTTCGAGGGCGTCGAGGACCGCGACGGTGCCGAGTCGCTGCGCGGCGCGCAGTTGCTGCTGCCCACCTCCGCGCTCGAACTGCCGGAGGACCCGGACGAGTTCCACGCCCACCAGCTCGAGGGCCTGCGGGCCGAGCTGGGCGACGGGACCGTCGTCGGGACCGTCCGCGAGGTCGTGCACGGTCCCGGGGGCGAGCTGCTGGTCCTGGACCGCTCGGAGGAGCCGGAGGTGATGGTGCCGTTCGTGAATGCCATCGTGCCCACGATCGACCTCGACGGCGGCCGGATCGTCCTCGACCCGCCGGAGGGCCTGCTCGACCCGGACGCGTAGGCGTTCCCCGACGCTGCCCGGCACACGACGTGTGCCGGGCCTTTTCATGTCCGCTGTGTCAACTTCGGTTGACATCGCGACGACGTCAACCTATGTTGACAGTCATGAGTGATGCGACAGCGGTGGCCGCGGCGGCCTCCAGCAAGGACCCGGGTGTCGGCCTGGCGGCCGTGTCGTCCCTGCGGGGACTGCTGGAGTCGCTGGAGGAGCTGCAGGTCGGCAACGCGCGGGATCAGGGCTGGTCCTGGCAGCAGATCGCCGAGGCACTGCACGTCAGCCGTCAGGCGGTGCACAAGAAGTACCGCCGTTACGGGCGCTGAGCATGAGGTCCCCACGCGCGGGTCGCACCGTCGACCCGGCGAGGCCGGCGGGAGAAGCCTGCGAAACGAGTATCGGCGCCGAGACGAGCCCGCGGAGCGCCTGTCCGTGCTGACGAGAGCGAGGGGAGACACACGATGTTCGAGAGGTTCACCGACCCGGCACGACAGGTCGTCGTCATCGCGCAGCAGGAGGCGCGGGATCGCCACCAGGACCGGATCCGCACCGAGAACCTGTTGCTGGGGCTGCTCGCGACACCCGGGTCGCCGGGAGAGGCGCTGCTGCGCGCGGCCGGGGTCGACCGGGCCGTCGTCGAGGCGGACCTGGCCCGGGCCGAGCCGGACGGGGCCGCGGCCCTGGCTTCGCTCGGGATCGACCTGGACGAGGTGCGCCGTCGGATCGACGAGTCGTTCGGGCCCGGCGCACTGGACCGGACACGGGCCGCCCGCGGCCGGAGGCCGCCCGGGCACATCCCGTTCGACCGGCTGGCCAAGAAGGCCCTGGAGCTCGGGCTGCGCGAGGCGATCCGGCTGGGGCACGGGTACATCGGCACCGAACACCTCCTGCTCGGCCTGCTGTGGCCGGACGGCGGCACCGCTCAGGAGATCCTGGCGGCGCACGGCGTCACGCAGGACGGGATGCGCGCTGCCGTGGCCGAACTGGGACGGGGCAGCGCCAGCGGCTGACGCCGCCCGTGCGCGGATAAACCAGCCCCGGGCCCCCAAAAACGCCCCCCCGGGGACCGAGGCAACGCCACCGCCGGCGG
>JAKDNL010000853.1 GCA_030451825.1 Pseudonocardia sp.
GGCGGGGCCTCGGGGCGGGGGGGGGGGGGGGGCTGGTGGGCGGTGCCGTAACGGTGGGGGTCATCAGGGGTGGGGCAACTCGTCATCGAATCCGTCCTTTCCTCGAGGCCCGCTCATTCGCGGGTCCCCGGGATCGCCGGGTGGTGATACGGGCAAGCGTGACAGCGCGCGGCAGGGCCGGAACGCGGTTGTGGGGACGCTCACTCGGCACGAGAGCAGCGCAGCGGAACGAGCATCGGCACGAGAGCAGCGCAGCGTGTCCGCCCGTGCACGCCCGGTCGGAAACTGTCGGGGCCGGCTGGCATGCTCGGCCCATGCTCGTCCGCACGCGCTCCCGCCGATCACCCGGACGCCCCGCACGGACCACGATGGTGCTCGCGGCCGTCGGTGCGATGATCATGCTGCTCGGCGCCTGCGCCGACACCAGCAGCGGACGGGGAACGGGGGATCCGGAGCAGCCCCCCGCGTCGCCGCCGCCCCAGCTGGCCGCGTTCTACGACCAGCAGCTGGACTGGGGCCCGTGCGGTAGCTACGCGAGCACGTCCGACGACGCGCAGGCGTTCGCCGACCCCAAGTTCGACTGCGCGCGGGCGACGGTCCCGCTGGACTACGCGAACCCGACCGGCCCCACGGCGGAGGTGGCGCTGCTGCGGCAGAAGGCGAGCGGCGCGGAGAAGATCGGGTCGCTGTTCTTCGATCCGGGCGGGCCCGGCGCGTCGGGCACCAGCTACCTCGCGAACTCCGCGTCCCGGCTGCCGGCGACGCTGGGCCAGCGCTTCGACCTGATCGGGTTCGACCCGCGCGGCACGGGCGCCAGCACCCCGAAGATCGACTGTCTGGACGACCGGGAGAACGATGCGGAGCGGACGGAGGTCTTCGCCGACCCGTCGCCGGCCGGGGTGGCCGCCGCGGAGGCCGACTCGAAGTCCTTCGCCGACCGCTGCACCCAGCGGGTCGGCGCGGACGTGCTGGCGAACATGGGCACCCGGGACGCGGCCAAGGACATGGACATCCTGCGCGCCGCCGTCGGGGACGAGAAGATGAACTACGTCGGCTACTCCTACGGCACCGAACTGGGCACCGCCTACGCCGAGGCGTTCCCGCGCAACGTCCGGTCCATCGTCCTGGACGGGGCGATCGACCCGACCCAGACGACCGTCGAATCCTCGGTCAAGCAGGCCGCCGGATTCCAGCTCGCCTTCGACAACTACGCCAAGTGGTGCGCCACCCAGCCGCAGGACAAGGCGCCGTGCCCGCTGGGCACCGATCCGGCCAAGGCGACCCGAGCGTTCCAGACGATCATTCAGCCGCTGATCGACAAGCCGGTCCCGGTCGGCGACGGGCGGACCCTGAGCTTCGAGGACGCCATCACCGGCGTGACCCAGGCGCTCTACGTCTCCGAGTACTGGCCGATCCTGAGCCGCGGCATCTCCGAGGTCGCGAGCGGGCAGGGCCGGGTCCTGCAGGTACTGGCGGACTCCTACTACGAACGTGACGAGCAGGGCCACTACTCGAACATGCTCGAGGCGTTCCAGGCCATCACGTGCGTGAACCAGAAGCCGGTCACCGACCCGGCCGAGGTGCGCGAGCTCAACGAGAAGTCCGATCAGGCGGCCCCGTACCGCTCGACCGGGCGCGGCGTCGTCGCGGCGAAGGGCCCGTGCGGGTACTGGCCGGTGCCGCCGACCAGCGAGCCGCACACGCCGGACGTGCAGGGGCTGCCGCCCGTGCTCGTCGTCTCGGTCACCGGTGACCCCGCGACGCCCTACCAGGCCGGGGTGGACCTCGCCCAGCAGCTCAAGGGCAGCCTGATCAAGGTCAACGGCGAGCAGCACACCGCGTCGTTGCAGGGCAACGCCTGCATCGACGACAAGGTCGTGGCCTACCTGGTCGATCTCAAGAGCCCCGACGACGGGGCGGAGTGCACGCTCGCCCCGGCATGATCCGGTTCGGGGCGGCCCGGATCCCGGGCGTGTGACCCACGTCCGGGCCGTCCGACCAGCCAGGAAACATCCTTGTAACCCGAGCTTCGTAGGGTCGTCGATATGGACCGTCAGCAGGAGTTCGTGCTCCGCACGCTCGAGGAACGCGACATCCGCTTCGTCCGTCTGTGGTTCACCGACGTGCTCGGGTTCCTCAAGTCGGTGGCGGT
>JAKDNL010000226.1 GCA_030451825.1 Pseudonocardia sp.
GCCTTGTCGAACTGCAGCCCGCCGTAGTAGCCGTTGCCGGAGTCGATCGCCCAGTTCCCGGACGACTCGCACTGGGCGAGCTCGTCCCAGGACGAGTCCGCGCTCGCCTTCGGAGCCTTCTTCGGAGCGTCAGCCTTCGGGGCCTTCGTCTTCGGTGTGTCGGACACCTCCGCCTTCGAGGTGTCGAACATCTCGTCGGAGCCACCGGTGCCCGTGTCGGACTTCTTCTCCTCGGACGTCCCGTCGTCGTCGGAGACCTCGCCCCCGGACCCGGCGTCCGATCCGGAGGTTCCGGACCCCTTCCCGCCGGACGAGCCGTACCGGCCCTTCTCGGGCGAGGCCCCGGACGCCGGGTCGTCCCCCGGCTGCACGGCAGCCGCACCACCCGCACCACCCGAGCCCGACGACCCGTCGTCGTCGGAGGACGAGCCACCGGACCCCGCACTCCGGCCCTCACCGGTCGCCTGGGCGACGACCTCGCCGTCCGGACTGCCGTACCCGGCCGCGACGTCGTCGACGACGAGCACCCAGGCCGGTCCCCCGCCCTCCTCCGGCACACGGAACCGCGCCACACCCTCGCTCGCCAGCGCCCCCACCTTCAGCGTCTGCCCGGTCCCCGCGTCGTACCACCAGGGCTGGGCCCGGTCACCGGAGAGCAGGTCGAGGTCGAGCACCACATCTCCACCCGCCGGGGTGTAGCCCATGACGTAGGACCCGTCGTCGGCCGACGTGATCGTGATCCGCTTGTCGACCGCCGCCACGGCGACCGTGAAACCGCCCTCGCCGTAGGGGCTCAGCGGGGCGCGCGGGGTGCCCCCTGGTTCCGGCCCTGCCGCGGCCAGCGCGACCTGGGTTCCGAGGATCGTGGCGACGACCAGCGCCGCCGTCCCCAGCGCGGCCGGCGCGTGGCGCCAGGCTGATCTTCGGTGCTCCGACATCCGGCCACCCTGGACGGGCCCGCCGCGCGCCCGGGCCGGAACGCCCGGAACCGTTCACGATCGTCGAGCCAGTCCCCCCATGATCGGCACAACCGGCAGGAACGCGACAGATCTGTCGTGTTCCTGCCGGTTGCGGCGATCGAGGACCGGGGTCACTCGCGGGTCACTGCTGGATGGACTTGGTCTCCAGGAACTCCTCGAGACCGAAACGACCCAGCTCACGGCCGTTGCCGGACTGCTTGTAGCCGCCGAACGGCGCCATGATGTTGAACGCGCCGCCGTTCACGTCGACCTGCCCGGTGCGCAGCCTCCGGGCGACGGCCATCGCGTGCTCCTGCTCGCCGAACACGGCGCCGGCCAGCCCGTAGGCCGAGCGGTTGGCGATCTCGACCGCCTCGTCCTCGGATCCGTAGGGGATCACCGAGAGCACCGGACCGAAGATCTCCTCCTGCGCGATGACCGAGTCCGGGTCGACGTCGGCGAAGATCGTCGGACGGACGTAGGCCCCGGTCTCCAGACCCTCCACCGCGCCGGCGCCACCGAACGCGAGGCGCGCGCCGTCGGCGATCCCGCGGTCGACGTAGCCGGCCACCCGCTCCTGCTGCGCGGCCGAGGCCATCGGGCCGATCCGGGTCGTCTCGTCGGTCGGGTCGCCCACCGAGTACTTCGCCGCAGCCGCCACGAGCTGCTCGAGGATCTCGTCCTGGCGCGCCGCCGGGACGATCATCCGGCTCCACGCGGTGCAGGTCTGGCCGCCGTTGATCCAGGCGTTGCCCAGGCCGACCTTGACCGCCTTGCCGAGCTCGGCGTCGTCCAGGATCACGTTCGCGGACTTGCCACCCAGCTCCAGGGCGACCCGCTTGACGGTCTCCGAGGCGACCGCGGAGACGCGCTTGCCGGCCCGGGTCGAGCCGGTGAACGAGACCATGTCGACGTCCGGGTGCGCCGCGATCGCCTCGCCGACCACCGGACCGCTGCCGTGCACGACGTTGAACGCGCCCTTCGGCAGCCCGGCCGCGGTGGTGATCTCGGCCAGGATCGCCGAGGTCAGCGGCGCCGCCTCGGTCGGCTTGAGCACCACGGTGTTGCCCGCGACCAGCGCCGGGGCGACCTTGGCCACGACCTGGTGCAGCGGGTAGTTCCACGGCGTGATCGCGCCGACGACGCCGATCGGTTCGCGGACGACCAGCGAGTTGCCGATCTCCTCGGTCCACGCGAAGTCGGCGGCCACCTTCGCCACCGTCGACGAGGAGCCGATCGGCATCGACACCTGCACCTTGCGGGAGAACGTGATCGGCGACCCCATCTCGGAGGTGATCGCGGCGGCGATCTCCTCGCCGCGCTGCTTGATCCCGTCCGAGATCCGCTGGACGACGGCGATCCGCTCCTGCACCGGCGTCGCCGCCCAGGCTCCGAACGCGGCACGGGCCGCGGCGACCGCCCGGTCGACGTCGGCGGCGGTACCGGCCGGCACGGTCGCGACGACCTGCGCCGTGGCCGGGTTCACCACGTCGATCCTCTCGGACCCACCCGGGGAGTCTGCGCCGTCGATCCAGTGTTGCAGGACGAGGGGGGACAGGGACCTCGACGTCTGAGCCATGACCCCATCGTCACACGGACGGCGCCGACCGCTCCGGGCGCACATCTTCCCGAAGCCCTACATCTCAGTAGTCGAAGCTCGGGTCCTCGGTGCGGGTGCGCTTGAGTTCGAAGAAGTACGGGTTCTCGGCCATCAGGCGGGCCCCGTCGAACAGGCGTCCCGCGTCCTCGCCCTGGGGCACCCGGGAGATGACCGGGCCGAAGAACGCGACGCCGTCGACGTGGATGGTCGGCGTGCCGACGTCCAGGCCGACCGGGTCCATCCCGGCGTGGTGGCTCTTGCGGAGGACCTCGTCGTACTCGGTGGAGTGCGCGGCCCCGGCCAGCGACGCGTCGAGCCCCAGCTCATCGAGGGCGCCGGCGATGACGTCGTCGAAGTCCTTGTTCTGCAGGTTGTGGATGCGCTCGCCCATCGCGGTGTAGAGCGGGCGCAGGATCTCGTCGCCCTTCTGCTCGGCAGCGGCGATCGCGACCCGCACCGGGCCGAACGCCTTCGCCATCATCTCCCGGTACTCCTCGGGGAGATCCCTGCCCTCGTTGAGCACGGCCAGGCTCATCACGTGGAACGCGACGTCGACGTCACGGACCTTCTCCACCTCGAGTACCCAGCGCGAGGTCAGCCACGCCCAGGGGCACAGCGGGTCGAACCACACATCGACACGGGCACGCTTTGCAGCAGTCGTCATGCACGGTTCAACGCCACCGGTGCCGGGCGCTGTTCCCGCGTGGCGCGACGGCACGCGGGGACGGGAATGGGCACGGCCCGGGCGGGCACACGTGATTGGATGCCTTGCGAACCCCGGCCGGAGCCGACGACCGCTCCGTGATCGCTCCGCCAGCTCCACTTGTGAGGACTCCATGACCCCTCCGAACCTCACCCGCTCCGATGCCGAGAAGCGCGCCGCGCTGCTCGCCGTGTCGGACTACCGGGTCGACCTCGATCTCACCGACGGCGACGGCGGTCCGGGTGAGAGGACCTACGCCGTCGACACCGCGGTGCGGTTCACCTGCTCCGAACCCGGTGCGGGCAGCTGGATCGACTGGGTCGGCGACGCCATCACCTCGGCCACGCTCAACGGCACCGCACTCGACGTCGCCGGCTACCGCGAGGACGAGGGCCTGACCCTTCCCGCGCTCGCCGGCGAGAACGAGCTGCACCTGGTCTCCACCGGGCGCTACACGAACACCGGCGAGGGCCTGCACCGGTTCGTCGACCCGGTCGACGGCGCGGTGTACCTGTACTCGCAGTTCGAGACGGCCGATGCGAAGCGGCTGTTCCCCTGCTTCGACCAGCCCGACCTCAAGGCCCGCTACACGATCACCGTGCTCGCCCCGGCGGACTGGAAGGTCGTGTCCAACGCGACCGCCGAGCAGGACCCGCCCGGCCCCGAAGGGGCGATCACCCACCGGTTCGCGACCAGCGAGATCATGTCGACCTACCTGGTCGCGCTGATCGCCGGGCCGTACGCGGTGTGGACCGACACCTACCGCGACGAGCACGCGACGATCCCGCTGGGCATCTACTGCCGCTCCTCGCTGGCCCCGCACATGGACCACGAGCGGATCTTCACCGAGACCCGGCAGGGCTTCGACTTCTATCACCGCAACTTCGGCGTGTCCTACCCCTTCGGCAAGTACGACCAGCTGTTCGTGCCGGAGTTCAACGCCGGGGCGATGGAGAACGCCGGCGCGGTCACGTTCCTCGAGGACTACGTGTTCCGGTCCCGGGTCACCCGCACGAACTACGAGCGCCGTGCCGAGACGATCCTGCACGAGATGGCGCACATGTGGTTCGGCGACCTCGTGACGATGCGCTGGTGGGACGACCTGTGGCTCAACGAGTCGTTCGCCACCTTCGCCAGCGTGCTCTGCCAGGCCGAGGCCACCGAGTACACCGAGGCGTGGACGACGTTCGCGAACGTGGAGAAGTCCTGGGCCTACCGCCAGGACCAGCTGCCCTCGACGCACCCGATCGCCGCCGACATCGAGGACCTGCAGGCCGTCGAGGTCAACTTCGACGGGATCACCTACGCCAAGGGCGCGTCGGTGCTCAAGCAGCTCGTGGCCTACGTCGGGCTGGAGCCGTTCCTGGCCGGGCTGCGCGACTACTTCGCCGCGCACGCCTGGGGCAACGCCACGTTCGACGACCTGCTCGCCTCGCTGGAGAAGGCGTCCGGGCGGGACCTGTCGGACTGGGGCGCGCAGTGGCTGCGCACGACCGGGCTCAACCTGCTGCGCCCGTCGTTCGGAGTCGACGCGGCCGGCAAGTTCACCGCGTTCGACGTGGTCCAGGGCGGCGCCCGGCCCGGTGCCGGTGAGCTGCGCACGCACCGGATCGCGGTCGGGGTCTACGACGACGACCCGGAGACCGGCAAGCTGGTCCGCACGCACCGCGTCGAGATCGACGTCGCCGACGAGCGGACCCCGGTCCCGGACCTGGTCGGGGTGCCACGCGGCAAGCTGGTGCTGGTCAACGACGACGATCTGACCTACTGCGCGCTGCGCCTGGACCCGGGCTCACTGGCCGTGCTGATCGACCGGATCGGCGACATCGCCGAGCCGCTGCCGCGCACGCTGTGCTGGTCCTCGGCCTGGGAGATGACCCGCGAGGCCGAGCTCAAGGCCCGCGACTTCGTGAACCTGGTGGCCGGCGGCTTCGGCTCGGAGTCCGAGATCGGCGTCGCGGCGCGGCTGCTGATGCAGACCCAGGTCGCCGTGTCCTCCTACGCCGACCCCGACTGGGCCGACGCGCGCGGGTGGCCGCTGCTGACCGACGCGCTGCGGTTCCGCCTCGACACCGCCCCGCCGGGCTCGGACGTGCAGCTGGCCGTGGTGAACGCCCTGACCTCGAGCGTGCTGCCCGCGGGCACCCTGGACCGGATGCGCGGCTGGCTCTACGACGTCGACGTCCCCGAAGGCCTGACGGTGGACACCGACCTGCGGTGGCGCCTGCTGCAGGCCCTGGTCGCGCACGGCCGGGCCGTCGAGACCGAGATCGACGAGGAGCTGCGCCGCGACCCGACCTCGACCGGTACCCGCCAGGCCGAGCGGGCCCGGGCGCTGATCCCGACCGCCGAGGCCAAGGAGCTCGCCTGGCAGCGTGCCGTGCACGACGACGAGCTGCCGAACGCGATCAACGAATCGATCATCGGCGGGTTCTCACACCCGGCCCAGCGCGGGCTGGGAGAGCCCTACGTGCAGCGCTACTTCGACGAGATCGACGACGTGTGGGCCCGGCGGACCTCGGAGCTGGCCCAGAACGTGGTGCTCGGCCTGTTCCCGTCCGGAGTCATCAAGCAGTCGACGGTGGACGCCGCCGACGCGTGGCTGGCCGACAAGTCCCGCCCGGCGGCGCTGCGGCGTCTGGTCTCCGAGGGACGCGCCGGGATCGTGCGGGCACTGTCCGCCCGCGAGTTCGACGTCGAGTAACCCCTCTCAGGGCCGCCAGCGGCGCAGCACCCGGCGGACGGGGTTCTCCTGCTCCTGCGTGCGGAACGACGCGCACGCCTCGGGCCCGCAGAACCCGCAGTCGTCCCCGGCCCGGTAGTGCTCGTGCATCTCCTCCGGGTGCCCGCACAGGCACGTCCGCACGGCGGTCTCCGGCGGTGCCGGCGTCGTGGCGGGCGGGCCCTGGACGGCCTGCTCCGGGGGCGCGGGGCGCTGGGCCGGGATCGCGGTGCCGAGGTCCCCGACGGCCGGCAGACCGGTCGGCGGCGTCAGTACCGCCGCGCTGGGGGCCGACGACTCCCGGTCACCGCCAGGACGGCGGGACGAACCCCTACCACTCCGCTGCGTCTCACCCATGGGTGACCTCCTCTTTGCGGTCGGACGGTTTCGCCCTACTTTCGACCACAGTATGCGATCACATCCCACCTGAGGGCTACCACACGTTCGTGGATAATCAGAAGTGGTTATCCACGCGCAGAGGGCAGTGTCAGTACGGCCAGGCAGCCGGTCGGGTCCTGGACCGTCCGGAGCAGCAGCGACCCGCCGTTCTCCTCGGCCATCCGGCGGCTGATGTGCAGCCCGAGACCCGAACCACCGGCCGTCTCGTCGTGCACGCCGCGTTCGAACACCCGGTCCTCGTCACCCGCGGGCAGGCCCGGCCCGGTGTCGCGGACCTCGACGACGACGGTGTCCCCGTCACCGGGACGGCCACGCACCGTCACCGGGGAGCCGGGAGCGTGCCGGGCACAGTTGGCGAGCAGGTTCGTGACGATGTGCGAGGTGACCGACGGCGCCGTCGCGGCACGCAGGTCGGGTTCGGCCTCCAGCTTGATCGGCAGTTCGACCTGCAGCTCGACGAGACTCTCCAGCAGCGGCGTGACCAGGTGCTCGGTGGGCTCCCCGCACGCTGCGTCCATCTCCGCGTCGGTGGCCGCCATCTCCACCGCGAGCGGGGACTCGAGCATCAGGCGCAGCCGGCCCAGCTCGGCGAGCAGCCCCAGGCGCAGGCGTTCGGCCTCCTCGCCGCCGCCCCGGCTGCTGAGCAGATGCGCCGCACCGGCCAGCCCGGCGAGGCCGTTGCGCAGCTCGTGGTCGCGCTCGGCGGCGAGCAGCGTGGCGCGCTCGAGGTGCAGGGTGGCCCGCCCGAGCTCCTCCTCCTGCGCGTCGTACTCCGACTGCAGCGCCTTCACCCGGCGCAGCACCATCTGCAGCAGCGCCAGCAGGACGATCGCCATGCCGAGCGCGCGCAGCGTCGGGTAGATCAGGTTCGTCATCGGCAGGCCCGGGACGACCTGGCGGTGCAGCTGCGACACCGCGATCACGATCAGCCCGAGCCCGAGCCGGGACCGCAGCCGGCTCTGCGTCCGGTAGCCGTCGAGCAGGAACACGACCCCGACCAGGGCCCAGCCCACCAGCGTGGCGACGGGCGAGAACGGGCTGCGGGCCACCGCCTCGGTGAAGTCGGTCGGTGTCGCGTTGTTGAGCAGCGCGCCCAGCCCGAGTCCGACGGCGAGCAGCACCCAGCCGCCCCAGCTGCCCAGCCGCGCCGGGGGACGCAGCCCGATCAACATGATCACCAGGGCGATCGCGAGCAGCAGCAGGCTCGCCAGTCGGTTGGTCGAGGTGCGCGGTGCGCCGGCCATCAGGGCGGAGACCGGCAGCACCACCATGCCGTAGAGCAGCAGCGCCGCCCCGAACCAGGACGGACGGTGGTCATCGAGCAGGCGGGCCGCGACCAGCGACGCCAGCGCCGCGGCGATGCCGAGCGCGGCAGCGGCGAAGGTGAGGTTCGCCGACGCCGTGACCAGGTTCAGCCGGCCCTCGACGAACCGGGACCCGGCGACCGCGATCACGATGGTGCACAGGACCAGGACGACGACACCGTCGGTGATCTGGGTGGCGACGAACCGTTCCCGGCGCAGGCGTCCGATCACGCTGGTCACGCCGAGCGCCACGACTGCCTCCCGGTCACCACGACGGATGGACGCAAAGTCTATGGCGCGGGTGCCGGCACCCTGACGTGGGTCACCCGGGTAGAGCAGTTCCGGCGCGGCGGATGGCCGAACGGTCGCCGAGGGCGACCTCACCCCCCGTGCGTGCGGCGGTAGAGCGCGACGGCTTCGAGCTGGGAGCCCACCTCGAGCTTGGTCAGGACGGCACGGATCTGGGTCCGCACCGTGGCCAGGGAGACGACGAAGTGCTCGGCCACCGACTGCGCGCGTTTGCCCGCGGCGAGCTGCGCCAGCACCTCGCGCTCGCGCTGGGTCAGCTTGCCCAGCTTCGCGGTGAGGTCCCGGCGCTCGTCCTCCTTGGCCAGGTGCATCTTGATCAGCTGCTCGCGACGGCCCGGGGGCATCACCGAGCGACCGACCCGGGCCTCCCGGATGGCACCGAGCAGGGTCGGGAACGGCGCGTTCTTGGGCACCCAGACGAACCCGCCCGCGGCGAGCGCGGCACCGATCCGGCCGGCGTCCGAGCTCCCGGACAGGACGACGACCTTCCAGCCGAGCCCGATGATCGGCCCGACGAGGTGGACACCGTCGATCCGGTTGCCCTCGGCGTCGCGGCCGAGGTCGAGGTCGAGCACGGCCAGACCCGGCGGGGAGATCCGCTCGGCGGCCTCGATCACACCGCGGGCGGACCGGACCGGGAAGAACCGGGCGTCCTCACCCTCGGCCTTGAGGCTCAGCGCGAGCGAGGACCCGACCAGCTCGTGGTCGTCGACGATCAGGACGGGACCGGACGCGGTCATTGCCCGGGCTCCTCCGTGGTACACGCCATGGATGACACCCTAGATCCGGAAAGGTCCTCGTGGTGTCACGTGCGCACCGGACTTTTCTCCGATGTCGAGCGGGTGACGCTAAGACCGGCTGCCGGCCTGGTCGGCGAGCATCCGCAGACCGCTCATCAGGCCGCCGAACAGGTCGCCCTCCTTGAACGAGGCCACCATGCTCATCAGGGCGAGCTTGGCGCCGCGGTCGGGCAGGCGGACCTTGGCCTCGGCGCCGGTGACGATCTCCAGCACCCGCTGCTCGGGGCTGACGGCGACCAGGACGGCCTCGTCGAAGCTCTCGATCCGGCCGTGCAGGTCGACGGCCGTGCGGTGCGCGTCGGCACCGAGGTCACCCAGGTAGATCGCGAAACACAGCCCGGTCTCGCGGCTGGTCAGCGTCAGGGCCTCGTCCAGGCGGGAGAGCTGGACCGGGGTGAACGGGTGCTCGTTCCCGGCCGGCTCGCTGTAGTTCTCGGCCGCGGAGACGCGACCGGAGTTCGTGATGACCGCGCCCTCGGGCAGGTCGTCGGGGTTCACGGCGACGATCGAACCGCCGTGCCCGTGCTCACCACTTGCCACCGGTACCTCCCCGCGTGTCCTGTGTCTTGGTCACACCGCTGCCGATGGCGGCGGTGTCGCCGGCGTGTCCCGGCAGGTGCGCGCCCTCCGGGTTCGCGGTCCAGAACAGCGGCTCGTACGGCCAGGCGTCGCCGACCTTGTAGCGGGCACGACGGCGGCGGGAGCCGGCGCTGGTCAACAGCCCGATCGCCCCCAACAACACGCCCGGCGCGACCACGAAGGTCAGCAGGGTCTCCACGACGGTCACGGTCGGAGAACCTATCCGATGTCCTCGTCGAGCACGCCCCGAGGTGGTGCATCCGACAGGCGCCCGGAGCGGATCGCGCGCAGCAGCGCGTCGTGATCGCGTTCGGTCTGGTCGGCGTAGGCACGGGCGAAGCGCGACAGCGCCTCCCGGACCTTCCCACCGCCGCCGAGGTATCCCGCGATCATCGACGCGCCGCTGGTACGGGCGTGCCCCTTGGCCAGCAGCATCCCGCAGACCGCGGCGTAGTCGGCCAGCGCCGTCGCGTTCAGCCCCTCCAGGACGACGGCGCCCTTCATGTCTCGGAACTGGCGCACGTAGTACTGCCT
>JAKDNL010000227.1 GCA_030451825.1 Pseudonocardia sp.
GCGTCGGGCTCGCCTTCTTCGCCGGGCGCCGGGCGCGGGGCGCGGGGCGCGGGGCGCGGGTCGCGGGGCGCGGTACGCGGGCGCGGGGGCAGCCGAGCAACTCCCGTCCGGTGCGGTGTCGGGGCAGGACCGCGACGTCGGTCGCGATGCCGTCCCGTACCTCGGTCTCCGAGAGGTGCTCGAGCAGCGTGTCCGCGAACGCCGTCACCGCCGGGCTGGGCGGGATGTCGGTGCGCCGGGCCAGCGCCACCGTCCGGTGCAGCGCCGGCGTCAGCACCGTGCGCCGCAACCGCGGGCGTCCGGCGAACACCAGGTCCGGCACGACCGCGACCCCGGTCCCGGCCTCGACCATCCGGAGCACGGCGTCCATCTGCCCGCCCTCGACCGCGATCCGCGGCGTCACCCCGGCGTCGGCGTAGGCCCGGAGCGTCACCTCCCGCAGGTCGTAGCCCCGGCGCACCATCACCAGGTTGTGCCGGGCCAGCTCGGCGACGGTCATCGAGCCGCGGGTCGTGAGCGGCCGCTGCCCGCGCGGCGAGGCCACCGAGAGGCGCTCGCGCAGCAGGGGCGAGGTGTGCAGGGCCGGGTCGACGCCGTCCGGCGGGACGATCACCAGCGCGATGTCCAGATCACCGCGCACCAGATCGGTGACCAGCGGCTGCGAGCCGTCCTCGGCCAGCTCGACGTGGATCTCGGGGTGGCGCTGGTGGAACACCCGCAGTACGTCGGCGAGCACGCCGATGCACAGCGACGGCGTCGCCCCGATCCGCACCCGTCCGTGTCGCAGGCCGACGAGCTCGGCGACGGTCGTGCGGGTCATCTCGGCGTCGGCGAGCATCCGTTGCGCCAGCGGGAGCACCGCCTCCCCGGCCGGCGTCAGCGTGACCGTCGTGCCCCGGTTGACCAGCGGGGAGCCCAGCTCGGCCTCGAGCGAGCGCAGGGCCCGGCTCAGTGTCGGCTGGGACACACCGGCCTGGTCGGCCGCACGAGTGAAGCTCCGCACGTCTGCTATCGCGACGAAGTACAGGAGCTGCTGAAGTGTCACGCGTATAGCGTACGGCTATCGGTATGTGCTGACCGATGCATTGGACGTGCCCCCGCTCCGATATGTGCACTGACTCCGTGGCCACAGTGACATCTCAGACATCCCGGCGGAGCGACGCCCCGCCCGTGCCGGCACGCCGGCGGCGTCGCGTTCCCGGCGTGCTGCTCAAGGTCGTGATGGCCGTCAGCGGAGCGTTCCTGCTGCTCTACCTCGTGCTGCACATGGTCGGGAACCTGAAGATCTTCCTGGGTGGCCCGGCCCTGGACGAGTATGCGGGCTGGCTGCGCACGATCCTCGAGCCCGCCCTGCCCTACGAGGGCATGCTCTGGGTGGTACGGGTCGTGCTCGCGGTGTCGGTGGTCGCGCACATCGTCTCGGCCGTGCTGCTCACGTTGCGGGCCCGTCGGGCGCGCCCGGTGAAGTACGTCGGCGGCAACCATCAGGTCAAGGGCAGTTACGCCGCCCGCACCATGCGGTGGGGCGGAGTGATCATCGCCCTGTTCGTGGTCTACCACCTGCTCGACCTGACCACCGGCACGCTGAACCCGAACGGCGTGCACCTCCACGTCTACGCGAACGTGGCGGCCGACTTCGCGCCCTCGCGCTGGTACGTGACGTTGTTCTACGTCCTGGCCGTGGTCGCGGTCGGATTCCACGTCCGGCACGGACTCTGGTCCGGCCTGCAGACGCTCGGCGCGTCGAACAACCGCCGCGAGCGCCCGCTGAAGATCGTCTCGACCGTGTTCGCGGTCGTGCTGACCGTCGGCTTCCTGTCCGTCCCCCTCGCCGTCACGTTCGGAGTGGTCTGAACCCATGAGCACTGACGCAGCCCACCACCACGTCAGCTACAGCGACTACGAGACCGGGGAGCCGGTCGTCGACAAGGCTGGTCCGTCCGGGCCGATCGAGACCCGCTGGGAGCGGCGCCAGTTCGGCGTCAAGCTCGTCAACCCGACCAACAAGCGGTCCAAGAAGATCATCGTCGTGGGCTCCGGCCTGGCCGGCGGCGCCGCGAGTGCCACGCTCGGTGAGGCCGGCTACCAGGTCAGCACGTTCTGCTACCAGGACAGCCCGCGCCGCGCGCACTCGATCGCCGCGCAGGGCGGTATCAACGCCGCGAAGAACTACCGCAACGACGGCGACAGCGTCTACCGGCTGTTCTACGACACCGTCAAGGGCGGCGACTTCCGCGCCCGGGAGTCGAACGTGCACCGCCTGGCCGAGATCAGCCGCAACATCATCGACCAGTGCGTCGCCCAGGGCGTCCCGTTCGCCCGCGAGTACGGCGGCCTGCTGGACACGCGGAGCTTCGGCGGCGTGCAGGTCTCCCGGACGTTCTACGCCCGCGGCCAGACCGGCCAGCAGCTGCTCCTCGGTGCCTACCAGGCCCTGGAGCGCCAGATCCATGCCGGCACGGTGACCATGTTCCCGCGCCACGAGATGCTCGAGCTGGTCATGGTCGAGGGCCGCGCGCGCGGCATCGTCACCCGAGACATGATCTCCGGCGAGATCGAGACGCACCTCGCCGACGCCGTCGTGCTCGCTTCCGGTGGCTACGGCAACGTGTTCTACCTGTCGACGAACGCCAAGGGCTGCAACGTCACCGCGTCCTGGCGCGCGCACCGCAAGGGTGCCCTGTTCGCGAACCCGTGCTTCACCCAGATCCACCCGACCTGCATCCCGGTCTCCGGCGACCACCAGTCGAAGCTGACCCTGATGTCGGAGTCGCTGCGCAACGACGGCCGCGTCTGGGTCCCCACGAAGCTCGGCGAGGACCGCGGGCCGAACGAGATCCCGCACTCCGAGCGCGACTACTTCCTCGAGCGCAAGTACCCGGCCTTCGGCAACCTGGTCCCGCGCGACATCGCGAGCCGGGCGGCCAAGGAGGTCTGCGACGAGCAGCGCGGCGTCGGACCGGGCGGTCTGGGCGTCTACCTGGACTTCGACGACGCCATCCAGCGGCTCGGCCGCAAGGCGGTCGAGGCCAAGTACGGCAACCTGTTCGAGATGTACGAGCGGATCACCGGCGAGGACCCGTACCAGGTCCCGATGCGGATCTTCCCCGCCGTGCACTACACGATGGGCGGGCTGTGGGTCGACTACGACCTGCAGTCGACGATCCCGGGCCTCTACGTGGCCGGCGAGGCGAACTTCTCCGACCACGGCGCGAACCGGCTCGGAGCCTCGGCGCTGATGCAGGGCCTGGCCGACGGCTACTTCGTCCTGCCGAACACGATCGGCGACTACATCGCGAAGAACAACCTCGACCCGGTCGCCGAGGACGCACCCGAGGTCCTCGAGGCGCGGCAGAGCGTCGACGACCGCGTCGCGACGCTGCTCTCGATCAACGGCACCCGCACGGTCGACTCGTTCCACCGCGAGCTCGGCCAGATCATGTGGGACTACTGCGGGATGGAGCGGACCGAGGACGGGCTGCGCAAGGCGCTCGAGGCGATCCCGGAGCTGCGTCGCGAGTTCTGGAACAACGTCAAGGTGCCCGGCACCGGGGCGGAGCTCAACCAGAGCCTGGAGAAGGCCGGCCGGGTGGCCGACTTCTTCGAGCTGGCCGAGCTGATGTGCCTGGACGCGCTGCACCGCAACGAGTCCTGCGGAGGGCACTTCCGCGGAGAGAGCCAGACCGCCGAGGGCGAGGCGGCCCGCGACGACGACAACTTCGCCTACGCCGCGGCCTGGGAGTACACCGGCCGCGGCCAGGCGCCCGTGCTGCACCGCGAAGAGCTCGAGTTCGAGTACGTGCACCCCACCCAGCGGAGCTACAAGTGAAACTGAACCTGAAGGTCTGGCGGCAGCGCGACTCGGTCGACAAGGGCCGCATGGTCAACTACGAGGTCGACGCAGACGAGGACATGTCCTTCCTCGAGATGCTCGACGTCCTCAACGAGAAGCTGATCCTCTCCGGGGACGAGCCGGTCGCGTTCGACCACGACTGCCGCGAGGGCATCTGCGGCGCGTGCAGCATGGTGATCGACGGCCAGCCGCACGGCCCGCAGAAGGCCACCACCACCTGCCAGCTGCACATGCGCCACTACAACGACGGCGACTCGATCGTCGTGGAGCCGTTCCGGGCCGGAGCGTTCCCGGTGATCAAGGACCTGGTCGTCGACCGTGGCGCGTTCGACAAGGTCATCCAGGCCGGCGGGTACGTGTCGGTGAACACCGGCTCGGCGCCGGACGCGCACGCCACCCCGGTGTCGAAGGTGGCGGCGGACCGCTCGTTCGCGGCGGCCAACTGCATCGGCTGCGGCGCCTGCGTCGCGGCGTGCCCGAACGGGTCGGCGTCGTTGTTCCTGGGCGCCAAGCTGACCCACCTCGGCGAGATGCCGCAGGGGCAGCCCGAGCGGTACGAGCGCGTCGTGAACATGGTCGAGACGCACGACGACGCCGGCTTCGGCGGCTGCACCAACACCGGCGCGTGCGCGACGGCGTGCCCGAAGGAGATCCCGCTCGACGTGATCTCGCAGCTCAACCGCGACTACCTCAAGGCGACGGTGGCGGGCAGGCGCAACAAGGGCTGAGTCCCACAGTACGGCGACACTGCGTACGGCGACGCTGCGTACGGCCACACAGCGCAAGGCCACACACCGGCCCGGCACGCCCACCCGGCGTGCCGGGCCGCCGGCGTCCGGACCCTTCGAGGACGACGGTGGCGCCCGCGCAACCGTCGTCCCCGGTCCGGGGTTCAGCTCCTCGTGATGAGTGGGATCGTCGAGGACGTGAGCCAGAGGGCGGGACCGCGGTCCGCCGCGGACCCGGCACCGGGAGCGGACGAGGTGGAGCAGCAACTCCGCGTCTGCCTCGCGTCGGACCTCGACGCCGGGTTCGCCGCGCTCGTCCGGGAGCACGAGGCCGTCGTCTACTCGGTGGCGCGGCAGTTCTCGCGGGACGCATCCGATGCCGAGGACCTCGCAGCGGATGCCTTCCTGCGCGCCTACCGGGCACTGCGCGGCTACGACGGCGAGCGGCTGGCGACGCTCCGCCTGCGGCCCTGGCTGCTGGCGATCCTGCGCAACACCGCCCGCAACGCCGCCCGGGACCGGGCGCGCCGCCCGGACCCGCCGCCGGCGTTCGAGACGGCCGACGAGCCCGCCGGTGGCGCGAGCGTCGAACAGCGGGCCGAGTCGGCCGAGGTCCAGCGCGAGCTCGGCACGTTGCTGGCGCAGCTGCCCGAGGTGCAGCGCACGGCCGTCGTGCTGCGGCACGTCATCGGGCTGGGCACCGCCGAGGTGGCCGAGGTACTGCGATGTCCCGAGGGCACGGCGAAATCGCACGTGTCCAGGGGTCTGCGACGACTGCGCCCGCTGGCCGAGAACCGGCCCGGGCTGCGTGAGGAGGGGAGGATCCGATGAAGGATCAGACGATCGAGCAGGCGCTGTCCGGCCTGGCCGGCCGGGCGCCGTCCGGGCTGGAGGCGAAGGTGTTCACCGGCTGGCTGGCCGCGCCGAGCCGGTTGGGCGAGGTGTACGTGGCGTTCACCGGCGAGGGCGTGCAGTTCGTGCGGTCCGCGGAGTCGGTGGGTTCCGACCCGGACGCCTTCGCCGAGGCCTACCGGGACCGGTTCGGCCGCCCGTTGCGGGCGGCGGGCCGTGGCCCGGCCGGTCTCGCCCCGGCGTTGACCGGAGCCGTGCCCGGACACCGCTCGCGGGGTGACGCGGAGCCGGACGACGGTCCGCGCGGCGCGGCCGCCGGGACCCCGCGGCCGGACGGGTCCGGTCCACGTCTGGACCTGCGCGGGCTGTCCGACTTCGAGCACGACGTGCTGGACGCGACCCGTCGCATCCCGGCCGGTCAGGTGCGCCCGTACTCCTGGGTCGCCCGCGAGGCCGGACGTCCGAAGGCGGTCCGGGCGGTCGGTTCGGTACTGGGCCGCAACCCGGTGCCGCTGCTGATCCCGTGCCACCGCGTGGTGCGCAGCGACGGCGCCCTGGGGGAGTACATGTTCGGGCCGGCGCACAAGCAGGAGCTGCTGCGCGACGAGGACCTCGACCTGGACCGCCTGGCGGGGCTCGTCGACCGGGGCATGCACTACCTGGGCAGCGACACCACCGGGGTCGTCTGCTTCCCGACGTGTCACCACGCCCGCCGGATCACCGACGCGCACCGCCGCCCGTTCCCCCGGGTCGAGACGGCCCTGGCGCAGGGCTACCGCCCGTGCCGCGACTGCCGCCCCGCCGTCCCGGCCTGAGCGGCGTGTACGAGCTGATCCCACGCCCCCGGCGCACGCTGGCGCCGGGGGCGGTGCACGTCCCCGGCTGGCTGGACCTCGACCGTCAACGGGAGCTCGTCCTGGCCTGCCGGGAGTGGGCCTCGGAGGGGCCCGGCATCCGGGCGGCGACGTTGCCCGGCGGGGCGACGATGTCGGTGCGCACGGTGTGCCTGGGCTGGCACTGGATCCCCTACCGCTACTCGCGCACCCGCGACGACCAGGACGGATCGCCGGTCGCACCGTTCCCGCAGTGGCTCGCCGACCTCGGCCGGCAGGCCGTGTCCGCGGCCTACGACACCGGGGCCGACACCGGGGCGCAGGACTACGCACCGGACGTCGCCCTGATCAACTTCTACGAGGGCGACGCCCGGATGGGGCAGCACCGCGACGTCGAGGAGCGCTGTGACGCGCCCGTCGTGTCGCTGTCGCTGGGGCAGGGGTGCGTGTTCCGGTTCGGCAATCCGGAGCGCCGCGGGAAGCCCTACACCGACGTGGACCTGCTCTCCGGGGACCTCGTCGTGTTCGGCGGGGCGAGCCGGTTCGCCTACCACGGTGTGCCCCGGCTCGGAACCGATCCCGACATGCCCGACATCGGGCTGCGGTCCGGGCGGCTGAACCTGACGATCCGGATGTCCGGTCTCACGGACGGTCCGCCGGAATGATCTCCAGGGACCACCCCCGAATCGTGTGACACGCGTCTCTTGCTGGGATTCATAGGTGAACCTGAGCGGGCTCACGGGTGATGGCCGTCGTACGCTGCCACAACTTGTCGAGCGATGCGAACGCCCCGGCAACGTGAACCAGCAGGGACACGACGTCGTGTCCGGACGACGACATCGACGTCGGCGAAACCAGAGGAGCTCCTCCGCGTGTCATCCACCACTGACGCGTCCACCGGCCGGGCGCAGATCGCGGCACGGACGCTACGCACGGACCGGTGGTGGCTTCCACCGGTGGCCACTGCCGTCGGACTCGGGGCCTGGGTCATCTACGCGACCGTGCGGGCCTTCATGCAGGACTACTACTTCGTTCCCGAGTACGGGTACCTGACCCCGTTCTACTCCCCGTGCGTGTCCACCGGCTGCGTGCCGGAGGCCTCGCATTTCGGGCAGATCCTTCCCGACGTCTGGTGGCTGCCCTACGCGGCGATCTCGCTGCCGTTCCTGCTGCTGTTCCGGCTCACCTGCTACTACTACCGCAAGGCCTACTACCGGGCCTTCTGGCTCTCCCCGCCGGCCTGCGCCGTGGCCGAGCCGCACAAGCGCTACACCGGTGAGACGCGCTTCCCGCTGCTGATGCAGAACCTGCACCGGTACTTCTTCTACATCGCCGCGATCATCACGCTGATCAACCTCTACGACGCGGTCGCGGCGTTCTTCAAGCCCGACGGCGGGTTCGGGCTGGGCCTGGGCAACATCATCCTGGTGGCCAACGTGGTGTTGCTGTTCGCCTACACGCTGTCGTGTCACTCCTGCCGCAGCGGCGTCGGCGGGCGGATCAACCACTTCTCCAGGCACCCGGTGCGCTACAAGATGTGGACCTTCGTCACGAAGCTCAACACCCGGCACATGGAGTTCGCCTGGGCGACGCTGGCCAGCCTGGCGATCACCGACTTCTACGTCATGGCCGTCTCGGCCGGATGGATCTCCGACCTGCGGATCGTGGGGTGAACGACATGAGCGAGAGCACGGGATCGGTGCGCGCGGACGTCGCGGAGGGCGCCCAGCACGCCGACGAGAACATCGAGCAGCACGACTACGACGTGATCGTGATCGGGGCCGGTGGCGCCGGCCTGCGGGCGGCGATCGAGGCGCGGCTGCAGGGCAAGCGCACCGCGATCATCTCCAAGTCGCTGTTCGGCAAGGCGCACACGGTGATGGCCGAGGGCGGCTGCGCAGCGTCGATGGGCAACGCGAACCCCCACGACAACTGGCAGGTGCACTACCGCGACACCATGCGCGGCGGCAAGTTCCTGAACAACTGGCGGATGGCCGAGCTGCACGCCAAGGAGGCCCCGGACCGGGTCTACGAGCTCGAGACCTACGGCGCCCTGTTCGACCGGCTGCCCGACGGCACGATCAGCCAGCGCAACTTCGGCGGGCACACCTACCCGCGGCTGGCCCACGTCGGCGACCGCACCGGCCTGGAGCTGATCCGCACCCTGCAGCAGAAGATCGTGTCGCTGCAGCAGGAGGACTTCAGGGCCACCGGCGACTACGAGTCGCACATCCGGGTCTTCCACGAGTGCACGATCACCGAGCTGTTCAAGGCCGACGACAGGATCGCGGGCTGCTTCGGCTACTTCCGCGACGACGGCCGCTTCGTGCGGTTCGACGCGCCGGCGATCGTGCTGGCCACCGGCGGGGTGGGCAAGAGCTACTCGGTCACGTCGAACTCCTGGGAGTACACCGGCGACGGCCACGCGCTGGCCCTGCGCGCCGGCGCGACGCTGATCAACATGGAGTTCCTGCAGTTCCACCCGACCGGCATGGTCTGGCCGCCCTCGGTGCGCGGGATCCTGGTCACCGAGTCGGTCCGCGGTGACGGCGGTGTCCTGAAGAACTCCGACGGCAAGCGGTTCATGTTCGACTACGTGCCGGACGTGTTCAAGGACCAGTACGCGACCACCGAGGAGGAGGGCGACCGCTGGTACTCCGACGCGGACAACAACCGCCGTCCACCGGAGCTGCTGCCCCGGGACGAGGTCGCCCGCGCGATCAACTCCGAGGTCAAGGCCGGTCGCGGCAGCCCGCACGGCGGGGTGTTCCTCGACATCGCCTCGCGCCTCAAGCCCGAGCAGATCCTCAAGCGGCTGCCGTCGATGCACCACCAGTTCAAGGAGCTGGCCGACGTCGACATCACCTCCGAGCCGATGGAGGTCGGGCCCACCTGTCACTACGTGATGGGCGGGGTCGAGGTCGACCCGGACACCGCGATGTCGATCGTGCCGGGCCTGTTCTCCGCGGGTGAGTGCTCCGGCGGCATGCACGGCTCCAACCGGCTCGGCGGCAACTCGCTGTCGGACCTGCTGGTGTTCGGACGCCGCTCGGGGCTGGGCGCGTCGGAGTACGTCGACTCGCTCGGGGTGAAGCCCGCCGTCGCCGGCACCGACGTCTCCGCGGCCCTCGACCGCGCGCTGCTGCCGTTCTCCACGGCCACCGACGGCGGGGAGAACCCGTTCCAGGTGCACCAGGAGCTGCAGAAGACGATGCACGAGCTCGTGGGCATCATCCGCAAGGAAGACGAGATGGAGATGGCCCTCAAGAAGCTCGAGGACATCGCCACCCGCACCCGCACCGTCTCGGTGCAGGGCCACCGGGAGTTCAACCCCGGCTGGCACCTGGCCCTGGACCTGCGGAACATGCTCCTCGTCTCGCTCTGCGTCGGGAAGGCCGCGCTGGAGCGTCAGGAGAGCCGCGGCGGGCACACCCGCGACGACTTCCCGGTGATGGACTCCGACTGGCGGCACCTGTTGCTGGTCTGCTCCGCGCAGGGCGAGGACAACGTGGAGCTGACCCGCAAGGAGCAGCTCGCGATGCGTCCGGAGCTGTTCGACCTGTTCGAGCTCGACGAGCTGAAGAAGTACTACACCGGCGA
>JAKDNL010000228.1 GCA_030451825.1 Pseudonocardia sp.
CTCCCCGCCGTGGAACTACGGGGGGTCAGCCGGCGTCGGGCGGGCGGGACGACTCGGCGCGCACGGCGACGACCTCGCGCAGCACGTCCGGGCGGTCGGACAGCAGCCCGTCGACGCCCAGGTCGAGCAGGGTGTGCATCGGCCCCGGCTCGTCGACCGTCCACACGTGCACCTCCCGGCCCGCCGCGTGCGCGGTGCGCACGAACTGCTCGTCGACGACGGTCAGCGCCCCGAACCGGGCCGGGACCTGCGCGATCTGCCCGTGCACCCCCGGCAGGACGGCGTCGCCGAGAAGCCCCGCGGCCTGCAACGGCCCGGGCAGTGCCTCGAGCCAGGCCCGTCCGCGCAGGCCCAGCACGCCGCGGCGGCCGAGCGAGGTACACAACCGCGGTCCGGCGGACGAGCGGGCGCGGGCCAGCCAGGACTCCTCGAACGAGCCCAGGCACACCCGGTCCCAGGCCTCGAGACGGTCCAGCAGCGCGAGCGTCGGCGCGACGACGTCGTCGGACTTGAGCTCGATCGTCACCCGGGTCCGCGGAACCGCCCTCAGCACGGTCTCCAGCCTGGGCAACCGCTCCCGGCCACCGACGGTGACCTCGTCCAGCTCCGCGGCGCGGCGGTCGGCGATCCGCCCGGTGGCGTCCGTGGTGCGGTCCAGGCTCGCGTCGTGATGGATCATCGGGACGCCGTCGGAGCTCGCGTGCACGTCGAGCTCGACGTAGCCGAACCCCTCGTCCGCGGCCCGCACGAACGCCGCCAGGGTGTTCTCACAGCCCGCGAGGTCGTCGACGTGCCAGCCCCGGTGGGCGTACGTGCGCGGGTACGGGCCGTCGAGGTAGGGATGCCGGTCGCCCATGCCGACCAGACTTCCAGGTGGCGACGCGGGCGTCGTCGTCAGGCCCGCCGGGGCAGGTGGAAGCGCTCGGCGGAGAGCAGCGGAGCCATCAGGTCGCCGTGGCGCCGCAGCCGGGCCGGGACGTCGTCGGCGGTGAACCGCAGGTCCCCGGCCGCGCGGCAGGCGCGGACCTCGTCCCAGGTCACCGGTGTCGCTACGGTCGGCAGCTCGCGTCCGCGCAGCGAGTAGCTCGCGATCGTGGTCTTGGCCGTGTTGTTCTGGCTCCAGTCCACGAATACCCGGTTGCGTCGTCGCGCCTTGGCCATCACCGCGACCACCTCGCGCGGGTGGTCGGCGGCCAGGCGTTCGGCGACGTCGCGGGCGAACTCCGAGGTCTGCTCGGGGCGCGTCACGCTCACCGGGACATAGAGCTGTAGTCCCTTGCCGCCGGACGTGCGTGGCCAGGCCGCCAGTTCGTGCTCGGCGAGGACGTCGTCGAGCCACTCCGCGACCCGGCAGCACTCGACGATCGACGTGCCCTCGCCCGGGTCCAGGTCGAACACGACCAGGTCCGGTGGCAGTATCGATGCGCGTTCCGCATGCGCTCCACGCTGTCGCCCGTCGCGCGGTCCCAGCCGCCACTGCGGGACGTGCAGCTCCAGCGCGGCCAGGTTCGCCGCCCAGGCCAGCCCCTCGGAGCTGTCGATCACCGGGAAGTCCGCGTTCTCCGAGCGTCCGCCGGGCGTGCCGACCCGGGCGGTGCGCACCCAGCCCGGGGCGTGGCGGGCCACGTTCTTCTCGAAGAACGACGGCTTCTCCACCCCGTCCGGCCAGCGCACCATCGTCAGCGGCCGGTCCGCGATGTGCGGCAGCATGACCTCGGCGACGGCCAGGTAGTGCGCCAGCACGTCGGTCTTGGTGGTGCCGGTGCGGGGATAGAGGACCTTCTCCGGATTGGTCATCCGCGCGCGTCCGGAGCCGGTCGGGCCGGTCGGGCTCGTCGAGCCGGTCGGGCCGGTCGACGGCCCGGGGGAGCGGGGCTCGGCCACCGCGACCTCCACCCAGTCCGGGTTCGGCACCACGTCAGCGCGGTAGGCCGAGTCCTCCCGGACGGCGACGACGGCCGGCAGTCCCTGCGCGCCCGCCGCGTCGAGGAGCTCCGGCCCGGCGTGCGGGTACACCGGCGCGACGCGCCAGTGCGGCCCGTCCAGCGGCAGCGCCTGCAACCGTTCCCGGCGCTCGCGTAGCGGCCGGTCGCGCAGGTCCGTACCGCCGGTGTGCAGGACGTCGGAGATCCAGAGGTCCCCGCCCGGGGTCAGCTCGGCGTCGAAGAGGTGCCCGCCGGCACCGAGCGTGGGCCCGAACCGGCGCAGCTCCGCCGGCGGCGCGATCTCCTGCCACCCGCCGGTGCCGTCCGGGGCGGTGAGCGTCACCCGCCCGCCGTCGCTGCGGAGGAGCACCCGTCGTCCTCCGAAGCGCACCCGCAGCCACCAGGCCGGCCCGTCCGGCAGCGCGTCGGCGGGTGTGGGCTCGACGAGCGCGGCGTCGCGGGGGAGCGGCTCGCCGGAGGGGGAGTCGGCGCCCTGCTCGCGCATCCGGCGCAGCAACCATGTGTCGCGTTTGCCGTCCGGGCGGTGCAGCAGGACGAACCGGCCGCTGGCCCGCTCGCCGTGCAGGACGACGGCGACCTCGCGGTCGTTCCACTTCTCGGTCTCGTAGCGGCCGTGGTCCCACACCGTCATGCGGCCGCCGCCGTACTCGCCGGACGGGATGTCGCCGGCGAAGTCCAGGTACTCCAGCGGGTGGTCCTCGGTGCGGATCGCCATCCGCACCGTCGTGGCGTCGGTCGGCAGACCCTTGGGCACCGCCCAGGACGCGAGCACGCCGTCACGTTCCAGGCGCAGGTCCCAGTGCAGCGCCGTCGCGTGGTGTTCCTGGATCACGAACCGATCGCCGGCGCCGGAGGCCTCGGGGTCAGCAGCGGGGTCAGCCTCGGGAACGGGCTCCGGAGTGCGCCGCGGATCGCGCTTGCGGCGGTAGTCCTGCAGCGGCACCCGGCCAGCCTAGCCACGCGTCCCGGTCCGGACGTCGACGATCTCTTGTGTCCGAGGGTGACGAACTGTCAGGATAGGGTTGCCTACACGAAGGGTGGGGACACATTGTTCGCCTGCATCTGTGCCGCGGCCACCGAGTCCGAGGTGCGCCACTGCGTCCGCTCGGGGGCGCGTTCGGTCGAGGAGATCGGTGACGCCTGCGGCGCCGGTACCGGATGCGGCTCGTGCCTGAACAAGCTGGACGGCATGCTGATGACCACCTCCGCGCCGTCCGAGCTGAACGGTCTGTCGGCCACCGCCTGAACGGTTCCACACCCTTTTCCCAGGCAAGCCTGAGCGAATCAGAGTCGGTCCTGAGTGAATACCACTTTCGAGTCGTGTCCTACAGTCATCGCGCCCACAACCTTGCGATGAATCGAGAACTCCGATGCGCGGCGACGCCGAGGTCATCTCACTCCTCAACGACCAGCTGACCAGCGAACTCACGGCCATCAACCAGTACTTCCTGCACGCGAAGATGCAGCAGAACTGGGGCCTGACCAAGCTGGCCGCCTACACCCGCAGCGAGTCCATCGACGAGATGCGGCACGCAGAGAAGATCACCGACCGGATCCTGTTCCTGGAGGGTCTTCCGAACTATCAGCGACTGTTCGAGCTGCGGGTCGGACAGAACGTGCGCGAGCAGCTCGAGGCGGACCTGTCGATCGAGCTTTCGGTCGTCGAGCGGCTGCGCCCGGGTGTGAAGATGTGCCGCGACAAGGGCGACATCACGACGGCGACCCTGTTCGAGGAGATCCTCGCCGACGAGGAGCACCACATCGACTACATCGAGACCAACCTCGAGCTGATGGACAAGCTCGGCGACCAGCTGTTCCTGGCGCAGCTCGTCGACCAGCCGCCGAACCCGGGCTGAGCCTTCGCCGGCTCGTCGTTATGACAGTATCTGTTGGGATGCCGAGGTCTGGCTGGGGCGGCGACCGCTTCCGCGTCGGGAGCTGACCTCGGTGGGATCTGGCCCAGATCTGGCCCGACGTCGCCGGAGGCCACCCGGATTTCCGTGGCCGCCGTTCCTCGGTGCTCCTGCGACCGCGGCCACCGAGCAGGTGCTTTCCAGGAATTCGCTCGCGAGACGAGAGAGTTCGTGTGTGAGATCCGGCGACTCAGCGGCATGCTCCAGCCCCTCCGGGTGCGAGCCGACGCGTTACCGTCAAGCCGATAATGTACGTTATGACAATATGACGCGCGGGCGGCGCCCCCTCGTTGCGATTCCGTCGGGGCGTTCACGAGCCGACCACCTGCGGGGTCGGAACCGCGTCGGCGACCGGCGCCGGGGCTTCGGCCCGGCCGGCCAACGCCGGTGGGATGATCAGGACCGGGCAGGTGGCGTGCCGGACACAGCCCAGGGCGACCGAGCCGAGGAAGGTGGCTCGCAGCCGTCCGCGGCCGTGGCTACCCAGCACCAGCAGCGCCGCGCCGTCCGCGCGGCGGGCCAGCTCGTCGGCCGGGTCACCCTCGAGAACCTCCGTGGTGACGCCGACCGGGGGCCTCGGCCCGACGACCTCGGCCACGGCGCGCTCGAGCTCGGCGCGGTATTCGGCGCGCACCGGGCCGATCGGTTCGTACGCCGGTGCCGGGCCGGCGAACAGCGGCGCCGGGTTCCACACCAGGACCGCGCGGACGACGCGCCCGGTCCCGTCCGCCTCGCGCAGTGCCCAGCGCAGCGCGGCCCGGCTGGGTGTGGAGGTGTCGACCCCGACCACGATCTCGTCGGCTCGGGCTGTTCCCTCGGGACTAGCGGACATCGTCGCTTCCTCTCGCTCCGTCATCCGGCACCATGTGCCGCGTCCTGTCACCCTCGCCGTCGGGACGGGTCGGCCACCGGAGCCGGTCGCACCGAATGCGCGGGGCCGAAGGTCCCCCTCGTGATGGCGGGACCTCCGGCCCTACCGGCAGGGCCGTCCGGTCGGGACCTGTGGCCCTCCGGCTGGCTACCGTCGTCGAGACGAACCGGAGGAGAATCTGTGAGCATCTCGGTGTTTCTGCTCGACGACCACGAGATCGTGCGCCGCGGTATCGCGCAGCTGCTCGAAACCGAGGACGACATCCGGGTGGTGGGTGAGGCGGGAACGGCCGCACAGGCCCTGGCCAGGATCCCGGCGTTGCGCCCGGACGTCGCGATCCTCGACGTGCGCCTACCCGACGGCGAGGGTGTTTCGGTGTGCCGCGACGTCCGGTCCTCCGTCGCCCCGCCTCCGGCCTGTCTCATGCTGACCTCGTTCTCCGACGACGAGGCACTCTTCGGCGCGATCATGGCCGGTGCGGCCGGGTACCTGCTCAAGCAGGTCGCGGGCGTGGATCTGGTCGGCGCCGTGCGTCAGGTCGCGGCCGGTGGGTCGCTGCTCGATCCCAAGGCCACGGCGATGGTGCTGGAGCGGCTGCGCCGCGGGAATGAGCCCAGCGACCCGCGCTACGAGGCGCTGAGCCCGCAGGAGCGACGGATCCTCGAGCTGATCGCGGACGGGCTGACGAACCGGCAGATCGGTGCCGAGCTCTACCTCGCCGAGAAGACGGTCAAGAACTACGTCTCGTCGCTGCTGCACAAGCTCGGCTACTCCCGCCGCACCGAGGCCGCCGTCTACGCCGCCGAACGTCGCGGCCCGGGCCCGCGTACCTGAGCCCGCCGCCCTGGTCAGGGCAGCGGGACCCGCCAGGCCAGCCTGGTCCCGCCCGCCGCCCTGCGCGTCACGTCGCAGGACCCGCCCAGCCGGTCGGCACGGTCGTCGAGGTTGTGCAACCCGCTGCGGGCCACCTCCGGCTCGATCCCGGTCCCGTCGTCGACGACCTCGACCAGCAACTCACCGTCCACGGCCTCCACGGTGACAACGACCGTCTCCGGACGGGCGTGCCGGATCGCGTTGCTGACCGCCTCCCGCGTGACCGCCAGCGCGTCGACGGCGACCTCGGACGGCACGACCGTGTCGACCGGGCCCGAGGTGCGTACCGACACCGACACCCCGGAGTCGACCGAGGTCTCGGCCACGGTGTCGAGCAGCCGCCGCCGCAGTCCCTCGTCGCCGCCGCGCGCTGTGTGCAGGTCGAAGATCGAGGTCCGGATCTCGCGCACCGTCTGGTCCAGCTCCTCGACCGCCTGCTGGATCCGCTCCTGCACCTCCGGCCGGGTGCTGCGGCGCAGGGTGCTCTGCAGCTTCAGGCCGGTCGCGAACAGCCGCTGGATCACGTGGTCGTGCAGGTCGCGGGCGATCCGGTCCCGGTCGGCCAGGACGTCGAGCTGGCGCTGGGCACGACTCTTCGCCCCCAGCTCCAGTGCGAGCGCGGCCTGCTCGGCGAACGAGAGCAGCAACGGCACCTCCCCCGGCTCGTAGGCGGGCGCCCCGGCACGGCGGATCGCGACCAGCACACCGATGACCCGTTCTGCCGCCCTCATCGGCACCGCCACGGTCGGCCCGAGATCGTCGGACCCCGGACCGGGGACCAGAACCGTCGCGGGGCTGTCGGCGAGGACCGGCTGCCCGGCGATGACGTCGTTGAGCAGGTCACCGCCCAGCTCCACCGCTCCCATCGGTTGCCCGCTGGAGGCTCCGATGGTGAATCCGCCCTGCTCGTCAGGGCCGAGCGCGATCATCGTCGTGGTCGCGCCACTCAGTTCCAGGCAGCGGCGTGCGACCAGCGCCAGAACATCGGTGTCGCCGGCCCCGCCGAGCACCTCGACCCGGATCTCCCCGAGCGCCTCGAGCCAGCGCTGGCGCAGCCTGCCCTGCTCGAACAGGTCGGCGTTCTGCACCGCGATCCCCGCCGCCGCGGCCAGCGCCAGCACGATCACCTCGTCGTCGGCGGTGAACTCACGCCCGCCGATCTTCTCGGTCAGGTAGAGGTTGCCGTAGACCGCGTCCCGGACCCGGATCGGGACGCCGAGGAAGGAGTGCATCGGGGGGTGGTTCGGGGGGAAGCCCACCGACGACGGGTGTTGAGCCAGGTCGGGGAGGCGCAACGGCCGGGGATCGGCGATCAGCTGACCGAGCAGACCCTTGCCCTCCGGAGGCCGCCCGAGCAGGACGCGGGTCTCGTGGCTGAACCCGACGTCGACGAAACGGGCGATGGAGCCGTCCGGGCCCAGCACCCCGAGCGCCCCGTAGCGGGCCTGCACCAGATCGACCGCGGATCGGACGATCCGCTGCAGCGTCGTCTCCAGGTCCAGCCCCGCGGCCACGGTCAGCACGGCGTCGAGGAGGGACTGCATCCGGCCCCGCGCCGACGTGATCTGCCCGAGGCGATCCTGCACCTCGTCGAGCAGCTCGTCGAGCCGCAGACCGGACAGCAGCCCCGACAACGCTTCCGAAGGAGGACCCGGATCGTGATCGCTCACGGTTCTCCTTGCTTCGTACACCGGCCCCAGCACACGGTGGCACGTGCGCTCGTGAACGACAAGAACGCCGCGACCGTGCCGGCGGGGACGACGGGCCCCATAGGTCGGGACCATCGTTCCTAGTGTGCGGCTGCCTCGGCACGGCAACCTCACACCAGGCGTGGCGTCCAGCCTTCGCCCAGGAACCGGGGGTTGGGGCATGGAACAACAGCAGGACACCACGTCCGAGTTCGGCAGCGCGCTCGGACTCGACCACGAACAGGTACTGGCGGTCCTGACGATGGCCGGCCGGGCCCCCTCGCTGCACAACACCCAGCCCTGGCGGTTCGGGCTGCGGCCGGACGCCATCGAGGTCGTCGGTGACCGGGATCGACAGCTGTCGGTCGCCGACCCGGCCGGTCGCGAGCTGCGCATCGCGTGCGGGGCGGCGTTGTTCACCCTCCGACTCGCCCTGATCGGGCTCGGGATCAGGCCGCTCGTCTCGGTGCTACCCGAGGCCGATCGGCCCGACCTGATCGCCACCGTCCGGCACGGGGGCAGGAAATCCCTGACCCCGGAGCTGAGCCGGCTCCGGGACGCGATTCCCCACAGGCGAACCAACCGGCGCCCGTTCACCGACGTCGCCGTGTCGAGCTCGGCCCGACACGCGATGTGCCGCGCCGCGGTGGAGGAAGGAGCGTGGCTGCACCTGGTCACCGACCCGGCCCAGCGACACGAGCTCGGGACGATGGCGCGCGAGGCACACACCCGCCAGATCCAGGACCCCGCATTCAGCGCCGAGATCGCGACGTGGACCGGGCACGACGGTTCCCGCGACGACGGCGTGCCGGCCAGCGCCGGCGGACCCCTGCCTGCCCCCAACCAGACGTGGGTGACCCGCGACTTCACCGGCGGCCAGGCGAGCGGCGCGGGCTCCGTCTTCGAGGACGAACCGCTGATCGGTGTCCTCAGCGTGCACGGCGACGGCGCCCACGAGGAGATCCGGGCCGGGCAGGCGCTGCAGCGGGTGCTGCTCACCGCCACCGTGCACGGGGTGGCGGTGTCGTTCCTGTCCCAGCTCGTCGAGGTGCCCGAGACCCGGGACCGGATGCGGCGTCTGATCAGCGGCACCCGCCCGCCCCTGGTCGTGCTCCGGATGGGGCACGGCCTCCCGGCCGGGGGCGCTCCGCGGCGTCGGGTCTCGGACCTGACCGTCGGCGGCGCCACGCCGACGTCCTGACCCGAGCAGCCCTGGTGTCACGTTGACCATGGAGGGCGTCATTGGCGGGGGTCGAACGCCGTCATCTCAGGATTCCTCATCCGTCCGCGGCATGTGCCGCCGTCCCGACCACTCCGGTTCGATCCGTTCCCACTCCCCTGCCCAGGCGCGCCCGTAGCGGCGCCCGCTCCAGGCGAACACTGCCCACCCCAGCCCGACGCAGCCGGCGCCCCAGAGGATCGTGACGGTGGTACCGGCCACGACGGCGGCCGCGGTGGCGTCGTCGGAGGTCATCGGGGCCGGGACGAGCCGCCCGTCCGGCCCGGCCCACACCCGCACGGCCGTCCCGGCCTTCCGAGCCCCGAGGACCTCCGCGCGCCCGGTCCGTTCGATACCGTCAGCCCCGGTCCAGCGCACGATCGCGGACGACTGGGCTCCGGCGACGGGCGTCCCGACGGTCGCGGGGCCGTCCTCGACGACCACTGCCTGGACCGGGATCCGGTCCTTCGATTCGGCTGCGGCGCGCTCGGCGATCGCATCGTGGGCGGAGCCGGCAGCCAAGATGGTCACCAACAGCCCCGCGGCGACGACCAGACCGAGCACCCAGTTCAGCAGATCCTCCATCCGTTCGGTGCGCCGATGCAGCCGGTTGGTCTCCCGCCGCACCTTCCGCCCCCGTCCGGAAGCTCGTGGGCGGCGCCGATCTGCGGCGCCGGCACCGTCGGCGATCGTCATGAGGACCTCCGTGCTGGTGGCTGTGTCGGGGGGACCTACCGTGTGTCTGCCACGACCTTGTCGACCCGGGGCGGGACCACCAGGACGGGCAGGTGGGCGCGGTGCAGGGTGGCCATGGCGGTACTGCCGAGCACGATCTCGCGCAGCGCGGAGCGTCCACGGGAGCCGACCACCAACACACCCGCCCCGCGACCGCGCGCCGCCCCGATGAGAGCACCGGCCGTGCCACGACCGGGCCCGGGAACCGGGAGGGGCTCGGGCACGGTGACCGTCGTGATCCTCCGCCCGTCCGCGACCTCGACCGCCTCCTCCACCCCGGGGCCGACCGTGACCGCGATCAGTTCCCGGCTCGCGAACAGGGCTGCTGCTGCGCACACCGCGGCCCGCGCGCCCGCGGAGCCGTCCCACCCGGCCACGACCGGGCCGGAGGCGGCGCACTCGCGCTCATCGGTGAGCATCGGGTGCGGCACGACCAGCACCGGACGTGGGCTCTCGTGCACAACCTGGTCGGTGACACTGTCGAGCACCGCGCCCGGCCCGGCGAGCCCCCGCGTCCCCACCACCAGTACGTGCACTCCGAGCTCGTCGGCCATGCTCGCCAGCGCGCGGCCCTCGCCGCCGAACGTGCGCCGCGCCACCGGTGTGGCCCGCCATCCGGCA
>JAKDNL010000229.1 GCA_030451825.1 Pseudonocardia sp.
CCTGTCACCGCGGATGGCGCGACGCGTCCTGGATCTCTACACCCGCCGCCACCGCGGCACCCCGGCCCAGCGCAGCGCCGTGACGGCCCTGACCGGCCGCGAACGCACCGTCCTCGGACTCCTGGGCGCAGGCCTGTCCAACGCCGAGATCGGCCGCGAGCTACACCTGGTCGAAGGCACCATCAAAGCCCACGTCAGCACTATCCTCGACCGGCTCGACCTACGAAACCGGGTACAGGCCGCGATCATCGCTCACGAGCACGACCTCATACCCGACTGACTCTCTCGACGATGCTCGGCGCCACGCCGACGCCTGGGAATGTCACGCCGTCGCGATCTACCCGCGGGGCGGCGGTCGGTCTGGTGGGCTGCGGAACACGACGGTGCGAAGTAGCACGAAGTTGCAGGTGGTGCCCAGGCCCTGCGAGAGCAGCCAGGCCACGGGCACGGTCCACCACGCGGGCGGAAGCAGCGTCAGAGCGAGCGCGTTGACGCCCATAATCACGAAGAACGCGGAGCTGTAAAGCATCGCGTAGCCAGCGGCTCGCCGCGCTCCTCCGGGGACCTGGAAGGCCCACCGCCGGTTGAGCGCGTAGGCCGCGGTGGTTCCGCAGACGAAGCTCACAGCGCGAGCGGCATGCACCCAGAGACCGAGGTGTAGTGCCAGCTGGTACACACTGAAGTCGATCACAGCGCCGAGGACCCCGACCAGGGCGAAACGGGCGGCCTGGCTGGCGAGGGTTCGTCGCTGCGTATCCGCGAGCACGGCAGTGCCTCCCTCCGTTCGGCTGCATCGCCTGGCCGGGGTCACCGTAGAGCGGTGCCGTGCCGGAGCGGGCAGCGCCCCGGCCGGTCTCCCGGCCACCCCACAGCCGAACCGCCGAACGGTGGCGGAGCGACGGCGTTCGATCCGGTGGAGAACGATCGCACTTCATGACGCGGGGGCGTCAGCGGTGTCGGCTTACCACCCAGCTGGTCGCGGCAGCAGCGACGGCGAGCAGGAGCGCCAGCGCCACGTTGAACAGGAGGACAGGCGCCGACGGGTCGGACAGCGCCCGTGCCGAGGCTCCGACCGGCGGCAGCCAGGGCTGGACCGCGGTGATCAGGACGATGGCGGCGGTGATCGCGAACGACCAACCGATCCGGGCGATGACCGGTCGAGCGCACACCAGCCCGACCGCCGTGCCGGTGACGGCCGCCGCTACGTGGGCGAGCCCGCCCGCGGCCAACGAGGCCGGCGGGAACCCGCCGGGGCTGATCAGGGCGGGGATCGCCACCGGTATGAGGGCCAGGACGACGTCTACGGCCAGCGCGACCGTGAGGATAGCGCCGGTGACGACGCCGGGGCCGCCGGCGGAGGCGGTGGTGACCGCTCGCTGGGCGGGGTCTTCGTTGTTGGCCACGGTCAGGGCGATCCACGCGGCGGCGGGGTAGAGAACGAGCACGGACGCGACCCAGGGGCCGGGTGCGCCGGTGTGGTCCCCGGCGAACAGGATCCCCAGCACGACCAGGTAGAGCACGACCGGGATGAGCGCTCGCTGGGCCCGGGCGGCGTCGACGAACAGGTAGCGGGCCACCGTGGCGACTCGCGTCGCGGTGGACGGCAGCCGCGGCGTGCTGTGCAGGGCCATCAGCGCGACCCGCGGGTTACTGCCAGTACCGAGCAGCCGGCTCCGACGGCCGCGACGAGCAGCGCGTCCCCGCCGGCGGCGGCCACCTCGAGGGTCATGGTGTGACTGGTCGGGTCCGAGTCGGTGACCGAGAACCGGTGCGGGAGACCGCGCAGGGTGGCGGCGGGGTCGGAACACCACAGCGTGATGCTGGTCGTCCCTGCGGTGCCGTTCGGGATCGGAGTGCGGCGCGGCTCGGTCGGTTCGTGGTGCAGGGTTCCGTGGTGCAGCCGTCGCCCGTGGACGTTGGGTAGCGCGAGCGCGCGACCGCTGTGGTCGGCGATCAGGACGGCCACCGCGGTCATCGTCTCGCCGAGCCGGCGACAGAGCGCGTCCGCGGCGGCGTCGTCGAGCCCGGTGAAGGGCTCGTCGAGCACCACCAGCGGCGCGGGGCCGCTCAGCGCCTGGGCGAGCCCGACCTTCTGGGCGTTGCCCGTGGACAGCTCGGCCACTGGGCCGTCGAGCGAACCGCTGAAGCCGAGGTCGTCCAACAACGCCGCGCTGTCCTCGGCGGCGTCGGCGCCGCCCCCGTGGATGGCTGTCATGTGCCGCAGGTAGGTCCGGACCGACAGCCGTGACGACGCGGGGAACTGGGCCGGTACGTAGCCGACGACCGGGGGGCGACCGGTCACCGTGCCTGCTGTCGGAGCCGAACAGCCGGCCGCGATCCGCAGCAGGGTCGATTTGCCGGACCCGTTCGCTCCCACGACGACGACCGCGCCGCCCGGCGCGAGCGTGAGCTCGACATTGGTGAGGACCTCTCCGACCCGTCGATAGCGCTTGCGCACCCCCGCGAGCTCGACCACATGGGTCATGGTCTCGCACCACCCTTGCCGGGCGGTCGAGAGGTTCGCACCGCCCGTGTCCCCTGGCATCACGTCCGGGCCGGCCTATGGATCCCGATAACGATCGTTAACGGCACCCATCTACCCGTAGGACGAACGCCCACTTACGATGGATCCCATATCTCGGTCCGGGAATCACCATCCCGGAACCGGCCCGATCAGGGTTAAGGGGACTCGTGTCGTGACGCGCTACGGGTACGCGGGTGTCGACCGCGAAACAAGACCTCGACCGGCAACTGCACGCCCTGGCCGAGGCCGGGATCGCGGCCGAGCGGACCTTCGTAGACAAGAAGTCCGGCTCAACCACCGACCGGCCCGGGCTGCGCGGGCTACTCGGCTACGCGCGCGACGGGGACGTGATCGTGGTGCACACCCTGGACCGGCTGGGCCGCACCGTCCGCGACACCCTCAACTTGATCCATGACCTGTCCGCGCGCGGGGTCGGGGTGCGGAACCTGGCCGACCCGATCCGGATCGACTCCTCGAATCCGGAGGATCCGATGGCACAGCTGGCAGTGGTCCTGTTGGCGTTGTTCGGGCAGATGGAGCGCACCTACACCCTGGAGCGGGCCGCGCATGCCCGCGCGGTGGCCACCGCGAAGGGCCGCCGGATCGGGCGGCCGTCGGTGGTGGACCCGCACAAGCTGGCCTACGCCGCGCATCTGCGTGAGGCCGGGGACACCATCGCCGAGATCGTCGCCAAGACTGGCATCACCCGCTCCAGCCTGTACCGTCACCTCCCGCCCCGGCCGGCCGACATGGTCACCGCCGCGGGCGGCGAACCGCAGACCCGGTGAGGGTGGCGCAGCGGCCGGTGGCCGGGCTCGAGGACGCGCAGCGGGAGACGGCGATGCGCCGGTGGGCGGTGCTGCGCCCGCACATCCAGGACGGGGTGTTGTTGGCGGTGGCCGCACGGGAGGCCGGGGTGCCGCTGCGTACGGCGCAGCGGTGGCTGGCCCGCTTCCGCGCTGACGGCCTGGTCGGCCTCGCCCGCACCGCCCGGACCGACCGCGGGCGGCGCCGGGTTCCCGCCGAACTGGTGCGGCTGATCGAGGGCCTGGCGTTGAGCCGGCCCCGGCCGTCGGTGGCCACCATCGCGCGGCGGGGCGCGCGGGCGGCGACTGCGCAGGGCTGGTCGGTTCCGTCCTACAGCACCGTCCAGGTGCAGCGCCCGCAGCGCAGCGAGGACGAACGACCTTGACCTGCGACGAACGACGATCATCGTCACGCCGCGGAGGAACCCCGGCACTCATACCGTCTAGGCCCGACCCAGGCGGGCCAGCAACCTGCGGGGCCGCGACGGTGTCGTCAAGCGATCGGCCACGAGGTAACCGGACGCGCCACCGAGCCCGGGCCCAGGGTGGGTAGCGGCCCCGATGTGCCATAGGCGCGGCACGGGCGTCGCGTGCCCGCCTGCGGGCAGAGGCCGCCACCAGAAGCTCTGGTCGAGTTCGGCGGATCCCGCGTAGGGATCTCCGCATAGTGCGTTCGGGTTGTAGGCGGCGACGCTAATGGGGTCGATGACGTCGACAGCTCGGATCAGGTCGCGCAGCCCAGGAGCGTGGGCGGCGAGCCGGTCGAGCACACGGCCGGCGTAGCCCTCGATGAGCTTGCGATCCCAGCCGTCGGCAGTGTCAAGTTCGCCGCGGGCATCGCCGTAGGGTGCGAACGGGAGTTCCTGAAGTTGCAGCCAGAGGGCGGCGCCGCCGTCGGGGACCCGGGTCGGGTCGAGAACATGCTGTTGTCCGACTACGACGGTGGGTCGGCGGGGCAGCAGTCCGGCTTCGGCCTCCGCACAGGCGATCGCGGTCGAGCTGGATCCGTCGGACAAGTGTACGAGCGGCACGCCGGCGAGGCGGGTGTCGGCCCAAGGGACAGGCCCGGACAGCGCGACGTGGATCTGCATGGCGGCGCGCCCGGGCCGGTAGTGGGCGGCGGCGGTGACGACCTCGGAGGGCGCTGCGGTCTTGGGCAGCAGGCTGCCATACAGGGCGTTCGGTGTGGTCGAGGTGAGCACGGCTCGTTCGGCGTGTATCTCGAAGCCGTCGCCGGCGACGCCGGCCGCAGCGCCACCGCGCAGTACAACCCGTTGCACCTTGTGCCCGGTGAGAATGGTGACGCCGAGTTCGTCGAGCACGGCTTCCCAGGCGGTGAGGAAGTTCCCGGCGCCGCCGACGACGACGGGCAGCCCGGCCCCGTGCATGGTCGCGGCGAACACTGGGACCATCAGCCCCCCGGAGGCCGAGTCCGGGGTCAGTCCGCCGTGCAGCAGCCACGGCGCCCAGAGCTGGTCGGTCTCGGCGCCAGCGAACCGTGCTCGCATCCAGGCGCGACCCGAGGTGAGCGCGTCGCGGGCGTAGGTCTCGAGGCCAGCACGCCCGGCGGAGCGGGCAAGAGTGGAGATCGGTCGCAGCGCGGACGCGGTGTGCAGGTCGATGCCGAGAAGTCCGCCGATTCCAGCCGCGTGGGCGCCGAACCGGTCGATCATGGATCGGTAGGCGTCTCGGTCGCCGGGCTCGGCGAAGCCGGCGACGGTCGCGTCGACGTCGCGGTGTGCGAGCGCCACCGTCCCATTGTCGGTGACGGTCGCTGTGAGCGGGCCGTCGGTGTTGGCGTAGGTCAGTCCGTGCCGGTGCAGGTCGGGGCCGAACGCCGCGTACGCCGAGCCGGTCACGAACAGCGGGTGCCAGCTCGACCAGGTGTCATGCAGGTAGCCGGGCACCGTGCGCTCTTCGGCGGCGATGAATCCACCGATGCGGTCGTGGTCGTCGACCAGGGCGACCGACCAGCCGCCCTTCGCCAGGCGTGCCGCCGCGGTGATGCCGTTGATGCCGGCGCCCAGAACGACCGCGTCAAAGGTGGCCACGTTGTCACTCCTCGATCAGAGCGAGGACGCGGGCGGGACTGCCGGAACCGCCGACGATCGGCAGCGGGCAGACCACGAGCACGGCGCCGGTGCTGGGGAGCTGGTCGAGGTTGCGCAAGCTGGTCAAGCCCCACTTGTTCGCGCCCATGAGCTCGGAGTGGCAGGGGAACGCCGGCTCGAGGGAGGGCGCCTGTCCGGCGTCGGTACCGACGGTCTCGACACCGAAGCCGATGATCGGGGTGTCGCGGGCCAGCCAGTGAGCGCAGTCTGGGGACACCCCCGGGGTGTGGGAGCCGTCATGATCGGCGTTGGCGAACGCGTTCGGGTCGTCACCGCGGGACGCCCAGCCGGTGCGGTAGAGCAGCCATCCTCCCTCGGGGAGGGCGCCGTGCTCGGCCGACCAAGCCTGGACGTGCTCGATCTGCAGGAGGAAGTCGTGGTCCTTCTCGGCCTCGGCGACCTTGTCGATGACCACGACCGGCGCCACCAGCGTGGACATCGGCGCCTGGGAGACGTCGAGACCGTCGCGGCCGGTGACCCAGTGGTTCGGGGCGTCGAGGTGGGTTCCGGTGTGCTCTCCGGTGTGGATGTCGTTCCAGTACCAGGCCGGGCCTCGGTCGTCGTAGCGGGAGAGCTCCTCGAGCCGGAATTGGCTGGTGTTGGCGAACGGAGCCGGCAGTTCGAGAATTGGGGTGGACTCCTGCAACGGGGTGGTCAGGTCCACGACCTGGACCGACCCTGAGCGGGCGGCGTCAAGCAAGGCGGACAGCACGGGCATGGGGACTCCTCGCAGGTGGATGGGCGTTCGGCGAGCATGCCCAGACGCGGGAGCCGGGACCATCCGCATCGCGCGGGAGCTGTCCGTGCCGCGCGACAGGGACGTGGCGCGGCGCGGTCCGGAAGGGCTCAGGCCCGCAGGGTGACCGATGGCGATTGTCCGAAGCGGCGCTTGTAGGCGACCGCGAACCTGCCCAGGTGGTGGAAGCCCCAGTCGGCGGCCAGCTCGGAGACCGTGCAGCGGGTCGAGTCGGCATCGGCGAGTTGGGCGTGGACGCCGGCCAGGCGGGCGTTGCGCAACCGCGCGGTCGGGGTGGTGTCGAGATGGCGTCGGAAACCTTCCTGCAGGCTGCGCACGGACAGCCCGACCGCCTCGGCGACGTCCTCGACGGTCAGGTCCTCGCGGGCGTGGTCGTCGATCAGCTGCGCCGCGCGGCGGATGACCCGCGGTAAGACCGACGCTTCGTTCCCGGCGCGCGCGTCGAGCTCGTCGGAGGCCGAGTGCGGGACGGCGGCCAGGAGCTGGCTCATCACCAGCTGTTCGGTCTGGCCGGCCAGCAGGCTGTGCCGCAGCCCACCCGGCCCGTCGAGGTCGGCGCGCAGCATCTCGACGGTGGCCAGCCAGGACCGGCCGGCCGGGCTGGTCAGATCGAGAGCGGTGGCCAGCCGCAGCGGCTTGGACGGCGATCGGCCGAGGAGTCGGTGGAGCTGGGTCTGCAGGGCTGATCGATCTACGCGAACGATCAGCTGCTCGTTGCCCGCCCCCCAGGTCATGTCGAGGTCGCGGTCGGGATCCGGGATGGACGCGACGGTGGTGTCCGAGACGACCTCGCGGCCGCCGCTGCGCACGAGTGCGCGGCCCCGCAGCGGGATCTGCACCAGAAAGAACGACGACAGCGGCTGTGGCCGAATCCGGACGTCCATGCCGTAGGCCAGGTAGGACAAGCCGACCGCGCCGAGGCCGGTGGAGTTGAACCGGACCGCGCCCGCCGCGCCGGCCTTCGCCCGATATCCGTGGCCAGCCGGCTCGAGGCGATGCGGGCAGAAGACCTCCCCGACACGGTCGCGCGCCTCGTCCAGGTCCACCGAGCACACCCGTCGATATCCGCTCAACACCTCGGTCATGGCACCTCCTCGTGGCCGACCGACCGGGTCTCGACTTCTCCCGCGTGCGGCGGACAGCGCCCGCGCAGTGGGGATAGGCGCGCCCAATGTATAGCGCAACCATGACTGTGCTCACAAGTTCGCTACATGACGGTTCTGTTTCGTCCTCCGGAGGCATCTCATGGCCGCTCCACGACCCGGCCCGGCAGCGCTGCACGGCCACACGGTGCTGGTCACTGGCGGATCCACGATCGTCGGCCACGGCGTGGTCCGCGTCCTCCACGCAGCGGGCGCGAGCGTGGCGATCGCCGACATCGACGCCGAGGGCGTCAAGCCTCTTCTCGACGAGCTCGGTGATCGAGTCGTGTTCCACCGCACCGACATCACCGACGACGAGGGGATCGCAGCCACCGTCACGGCGGTAGCGGCCGACAACAGCGGGCTGCACGGCCTGGTCAACCTTGCCTGCAGCTACCTCGACGACGGCGCCACCACAACGCGCGCCGACTGGCTCCGCGCGCTGGACGTGAACCTGGTCAGTGCCGTCATGACGACCGCCGCGGCACGTCCGCACTTGGCCGGAGGCGGCGCCGTGGTCAACCTGACCTCGATCTCGTCGAAGGTCGCCCAGACCGGGCGCTGGGTGTACCCGGCGTCCAAGGCCGCCCTAGTGCAGGTCACCCGCTCGATGGCGCTGGACCTCGCGCCCGACGGTGTCCGGGTCAACTCGGTCAGCCCCGGCTGGACCTGGTCGAAGCTCATGGACGAGCTGGCCGCCGGTGATCGCGCCAAGACCGACCGGGTCGCTGCCCCGTTCCACCTCACACGCCGCGTCGGTGACCCCGACGAGGTCGGCGCTGTCGTCGCCTTCCTGCTCTCCCCGGCCGCGTCCGCGGTGACCGGTGCCGACTGGGCCGTTGACGGCGGCTACTCGGCGATGGGTCCCGAGCAGGCCGTTCCCGCCATCCCCCAGCTGTCGGAGTGAGATACATGAAGATCGCCATCGTCGGCGCCGGTTTCGCCGGCCTGTCCTCCGCCAAGATCCTCACCGGGTTCGGGCACGACGTGACCGTGTTCGAGAAGGCCCCGGACGTGGGCGGCGTGTGGAGCTGCACCCGCCGCTATCCCGGCCTGACCACGCAGAACGACAAGGGCACTTACTCGCTGTCGGACTACCCGATGCCGCGCAGCTACCCGGAGTGGCCCACGGGTGAGCAGGTGCAGCGCTACCTGGAGTCCTACGCGCGGCAGTTCCGCATCCTGGACAAGGTCCGCACCTCGACCGAGGTGCTCTCCGCCGAGCAACGCGAGGGTGGCGGGTGGACGGTGACCACCTCGGAGGGCGTCGCCGAGTTCGACCACCTCGTGGTCGCCAACGGGATCTTTTCCGACCCGTTCGTCCCCGAGTTCGACGGTGCCGACAAGTTCCGCGCCGCCGGCGGGCGGTACTGCCATGCCGCCGAGTTCACCGAGCTCGAGGACGCCCGTGACCGCGACGTCGTGGTGATCGGCTACGGCAAGTCCTCCTGCGACGTCGCGGTGGCCATCGACAAGGTGTCCCGGTCGACGTCGGTCGTCGCGCGCGAGCTGCTGTGGAAGATGCCCCGCCGGATCGGTGGGGCGCTGAACTACAAGTACGTGATGCTGACCCGCCTCGGCGAAGGGCTGTTCCGCTACGCCCACCTGGTGGGGTTCGAAAAGTTCCTGCACGGTCCTGGCAAGGGCGTCCGCAACGGGATGATGGCCAGCCTGCAGGCCCAGATCGTGCGTCAGCTCAAGCTCGCCAAGCTCGGGCTGGTGCCGGATGGCTCGCTGGAGGACATCGCCCGCAGCACGGTCAGCCTGGCCACCGAGGGCTTCTACGAGGGCGTGGCCGACGGATCGATCACCGTGCACCGGGACACCGTGATCACCCGGCTCGGTGTGCGCGGCGGCCGTCCGGTCGCCGAGCTGGCCGACGGGACCGAGATCCCAGCCGAGATCATCATCGCCGGTACGGGCTTCCAGCAGCGGGTGCCCTTCCTGTCCCAGCAGGTCCGGGACCGCCTCGTCGATGAGCGCGGCAACTTCGAGCTGTTCCGCCAGATCCTGCCGCACACCGTCCCAGACCTGACCTTCTGCGGATACAACTCCTCGTTCCTGTCGCCGCTGTCCGCCGAGGTCGCCGCGCTGTGGATCGGCGTGCACCTGTCCGGCGGGATCGACCTGCCCGGGGTCGCCCAGCGCCGCGTCTTCGTCCAGCAGCGTCTGCGCTGGATGGATGAGCGCACCGACGGTAAGCACGCCCGCGGCACCAACATCATCCCGTTCTCGTTGCACAACATCGACGAGATGCTCTCCGATCTCGACGCCGGCATCGGGCGGCGGCGGCGGTTCGGCGAGTGGCTGCTGCCGGTCGACCCGGGCGCCTACACGCGCATCACCCGCACGCTGCTCGCCCGATACGCACCGCGCACGGCCGTCAGCCAGCCCACGACGACGCCGATCGGAGCGGGATGACCGAGCTGAGTCGACGGGCGGGCGGGAGCGGGGGCAACAAAAGGCAGCGCCCCCCCCCAAACGGACCCACGGTGAGCCCCGGGCGGGCAGGCGCCGCC
>JAKDNL010000854.1 GCA_030451825.1 Pseudonocardia sp.
GTCACCGGTGATGAACCCCTCGGCGAACTGGCGGCCGATCGTGCCGCAGTAGTCGTTGTGGAAGTTCCGCAGGCTGTTGTTGAAGCCTGCCGGGTCGATGTAGTTGTTCATGTACACGCGCTTCAGGTTCTGCTGGATCGTCGAGTGACGGACCTCGTCGATCATCTGCACCGCCTGCGTATTGTGCAGCTCCGGATTCGGAACGGTGTGGAACAGCATCGGCATCGACCGGGCCGCGGAGATCTCGGGCAACGGGATGATGGACAGGAACAGCTTCTGCCACTCCATCCACCGTTCCTGCACGCCGCGGAACATGTTCCCGCGGATCGCGCCGTCGGTCGCACCGTAGACGCGGTGGTCCTTCTCCTCCTGCATGGGGAAGTAGGACCGCAGCACCTGCTTGAGCGGGTCCTTCTGCACGGCCTTGCGGAAGGTGTAGTCGGTTCCGTACTTCATGTACGGCTCGTGGTACTTCGGCTCCCAGGACAGTTCCTGGACCTTCTGGTGAGCCCTTGCCAAGCTCTGCCGACTCACGTCGTCTCCTCACGTGGGGAAAGCCGGGCCGGCCCCGGAAACCAGACGGCGCCGACCGCGGCGGCGGACCGGGACGGTCAGGGCGAGGCGCGGGTCGAGCCCTGACCACCCAGTGCTCAGCTTGATACTCGCTCGGGGCCCCCTCCATCACCGCCAACCGAGCGAACCCGTGCGGCTACGAGCCCGCGTGGGCGGGGCCGGCCCCGTGCGAGAACGAGGCCGACTCGCTGCCGCGCTGCGGGGTGGCCTGCTGCCCGAGCCGGTCCACGACCCGGCGCAGGTCGTCGAGCAGCAGGTCCGCGAGGTCGGGGGACAGGCCGTTGCGGACCACGATGCGCAGCGCGGCGATGTCCTCGCGGTGCGCCGGGAACGTGTAGGCGGGCACCAGCCAGCCCGCCTCGCGCAGGCCCGCCGACACGTCGAACACGGAGAACGGCCGGTCTCCGTCGATGACGAACGCGAACACCGGCAGCTGCGAGCCGTCGGTCAGCAACCGGAACGGCCCGAGCCCGGCGATCTTCGCCGCCAGGTCGGTGGCGACGTCGCGGCAGCTCTGCTGCACCCGGCGGTAGCCCTCACGACCCAGCCGCAGGAAGTTGTAGTACTGCGCGATGACCTGACCGCCGGGCCGGGAGAAGTTCAGGGCGAACGTGGGCATCTCGCCACCCAGGTAGTTGACCTTGAACACGAGCTCCTCGGGCAGCGCGTCGTGGTCGCGCCACAGCGCCCAGCCGACGCCGGGGTAGACGAGCCCGTACTTGTGGCCCGAGGTGTTGATCGAGGCGACGCGGGGGAGCCGGAAGTCCCAGTCCAGGCCGGGGTCGCAGAACGGCGCCACCATCGCCCCGGACGCGCCGTCGACGTGCACCGGGACGTCGATCCCGGTGCGTGCGGCCAGGTCGTCGAGCGCGGCGCAGATCTCCGCGACCGGCTCGTAGCTGCCGTCGAAGGTGGACCCGAGGATCGCGACGACGCCGATCGTGTTCTCGTCGCACTGCGCCACGGCCTCGGCGGCGCCCAGGTGCAGCCGGTCGCCGTTCATCGGGACCAGCCGGGGTTCGACCTCGAAGAAGTTCGCGAACTTGTCCCAGCAGACCTGCACGTTGATGCCCATGACGATGTTCGGGCGGTCGGTGGGCTTGCCGGCGACGCGCCGGGCGTTCTGCCAGCGCCGTTTGAGCGCGAGCCCGCCGAGCATGCAGGCCTCGCTGGAGCCGGTGGTGGAGCAGCCGATCGCCGTCGCCGGGTCGGGGGCGTGCCACAGGTCGGCCAGCATCCGGACGCAGCGCTGCTCCAGGTCGGCCGTGCGCGGGTACTCGTCCTTGTCGATCATGTTCTTGTCGAAGGACTCGGACATCAGCCGTTCCGCGTTCGGCTCGGCCCACGTGGTGACGAACGTGGCCAGGTTGAGCCGGGCGTTGCCGTCGAGCATCAGCTCGTCGTGCACGATCTGGTAGGCGACGTCGGCGTCGAGCTCGTCCTCGGGAAGCGTGAAGCGCGGCACCCGGACCGGCTCGCGCGCGAACACCGGGTTGACGCTCAGCTCCGGGCGGTCGCCGTCGGTCTCGGAGGGCTGGTGGGCGGTCGGCATGGGCGCAGAGTA
>JAKDNL010000855.1 GCA_030451825.1 Pseudonocardia sp.
CCGACCGCTACGACCTCATCCTGTTCGACACCGGCGGCCGCACCGGCTCGCTGGTGACCCTCGCGATGTACGCCGCCGACGTCGCCTACGCGCCCATCGCGCCGACCACCGACGCCGTGCGTAAGGCGACCGAGGCCAAAGCCCGCATCGACCGGATCCAGCGCGCCCACCCGTTGCGGTGGGCCGGTGTGGTGCTGTCCGGATTCGACGGTCGGGTCGGCATCGAGGAGGCCATTCGCGACAAGGTCTACGCCGAGTTCGGCGACGAAGTGCGCGCCGAGGTCCCCCGCCGCGCCTCGGTCAACGAATCCTTCCAGCTCGGTGACCGGCTCGGGGACCGCACCGACGTCGCCGCGAGCGCGCTCGCCCGCATCTTCCTCGGGTTCCTGCGCCGCGACCTCATGCAGCACCCCGACCTCCCCGAGGGCGTCCCGGCGACCGGGGTCATCCGATGAGCCCGACCCCCAAGGCCCAGCGGCTACGCGAGCGGCTCTCCATCAACCCCGACGAGCTGGCCGTACCGGTCCGACCCGCCTCGGTCCCCGCACCGGCCCAGCCCCCGTCCGCGACCCCAGCGCCACCGGTCGAGACCGAGCAGCAGCCGGATCTCTCCGAGCCGGTGCCACAGCCGCCGCGCCGCACGTCTGTGCAGACCGGCGGCCGCCGATCGACCCCGGAGCATGTCAGTGCCGTCGACGACCCCCGCATCACCCCGGGCCGCAAGGACTACCGCAGTTTCTACATCGAGGACGCCACCTTCGCCCGGTTCCGCGCGGCGATCTACTGGCTGGCCCGTCGCGAGGACGCCGCGGGGGAGGTGCCCGAGAACATGTCCGCCGCGGTCGAGACCTGGATGCAGGACACGACCACCGAGTTGGAGGAGCGCTACAACGACGGCGAGACCTTCCGCATGCCACCGGTCTCCAAACGCCGCCGCGGCACCACCCGAAACATTTGAGGCATTCCTTACCCGTCTTACAAGACACGTAATCGTCGCGCGCCTCGGAGGCGCCGAAGCGCACGGCGCTGACCTGGGGGCCGCGGCTTGGCGAGATGCCTGCGAGTCCTGCTCGTCGCGCGCCGCGCCTGGTGGTCGATCATCGACACTCATGGGTCGTCATGCCTCCACCCCCAAGCCGCTCGGCCGGCGGGTACGGAACCGGCCCCCAGGGCCCGCGGACACGGCCCGCTGTGGTCCGAACTCGGCCGAGCCCTGGAGCTGACGCGCCCGCACGTCGAGACGACGATCCAAGCCCTGCACCGCGAGGGCTGGATCACCACCGGCCCCGAGGCCCGGTCGATGCGCCCCGGGCCGCGAGCACAGCTCACCCCCGCACCCGAGACCGAGATCGGCGCTGAGAGGTCGACCGCGACGCGCGCCACGCACAGATCGTCCACCACGTAGCTGTCACCTGACAGCCACTGGCTCGACCACAAGCGACGAGTACCAGGCCGCCCGTGCCCCGTGCCCGTGCCCCGTGCCCGTGGCGCCGTAGCCGTGGCCGTGGCCGTGGCAAGTAGGGGGCCCCGGCCTACTCCCCCGAGACCGACTTGGCCTGCTCAACGAACAACGAGACGTGTGCCTCCGGCGGGCCTCCCTCCCGCAGCCGGGGAACTCCACGCTCGCGCTGGTCAGGGTGCGCGGGGGAGAGGGGGCGGTCCGGTGCGCGGCTGCGCCCGGTCGGCCCCTGACGGGCTACGGCACCACCGGGCCGGCCGCAAGCCTGGGGCAGGCACCCGCCGGTCGCGCGGGTTGGTTGCGGCCTGCCCGGCGGCACCGTCGGAGCATGCTCGCCGACCGACCGCAGCCGCTCCCCTCCCGGGAGGCGAGTGTGGCTTCCCGTTGATTGTGGCGCGCTGACCAGGGCTGACCTGCGATCCGCCAGTCGAGGGGTGGTTCGCCAGAGGGTCAAGCGGGAAGCGACAGCGGCGGCCGTGGGCGTAGTTGGGTGGATCTCGACGAGCCGCCGGTTTCGATTATGTATCGACCTTTACGTAAAAACGTTATTAACACAACAGATTGACAGGACGCTAACGTAACGCTATCCTGGGGGCATGGCAGACGAGCAGCACGACGCGCCGGCCGCGGGCCGCGTGGGCAGCGGTGGGGGAGCGCCCGAGGGTGCGGGCAGCCCCG
>JAKDNL010000230.1 GCA_030451825.1 Pseudonocardia sp.
CCCTGGAACCGGACGGGTGGGCGACCCGGCGCGACACCGTCGGCGACGCGCAGGACGCCGGCTCCCGGGCCCGGCGCTGCGAGGCCGACGCGGCCAGCCTGCAGCAGGCCGTCGACGCGCACCGCGACGCCGTCGCCGCGCTGGTGCGGACCCATCTGCGCGACGCCGCGGTCGCCGAGGCGGATCCGCTGTCCCGGTTGCCCGAGCTCGCCGAGCGGGTCCGCGAGGTCACCGCCGCGTCCGTGTCGGCCGCCCACCTCGACGACTCGGTCGCCGCCGCCGACGAGGCCGCCGCGCGGGCCGCCCGCACCGCCGCCGCGTCCCGTTCGGTGCTCGACCGCCTCGCCGTCGAGCTGGCCCTGACCGAGACCCTGGACGAGGGCGGGCTGGAGGCCGCCGCCGAGCGCGGCGTCCGCGCCGTCGAGCTGGACCGGGCCGCCGCCGAGGCCGCCCGGCTGCTCGCCGCGGCCGCCCCCGACCTGGACGCCGACGAGCTGGTCGCCGCCGCACCGGACACCGAGACCGGCGCGCTCGACGAGACCCGCGCCCGCAACGAGGAGACCGAGCGCGAGCTCGAGGTCGCCCACGCCGACGTCCGGGAGCAGCTCGGCGGGCTGCGCGCGCGGCGCCGGGAGCTGGAGGGCGCCGACGAGGCCGCGCTGCTGCACGCCGAGGCCCAGGAGCACCTGGCACGGGCCGCGGAGTCCGCCGAGCGCTACCTGGTGGTGCACCTGCAGCGGGAGATACTTCGCCGCGAGCTGGACAGCTACGAGCGCACCCACGCCTCACCGTTGCTCGTCGACGCGGGGCGGCTGCTGGAGCGCCTGACCGGCGGCCGGTTCGTCGCGCTGCGCCCGCCGACCGACGTCGCGGCGGGCGGCCGGAGCCTGATCGCGGTCCGTGCCGACGGCGAGGAGCTGCCGCCGTCGCGCCTGTCCGAGGGCACCGCGGACCAGGTGCACCTGGCGTTGCGCCTGGCCGGGATCGGGCAGCTGCAGGCCGACCGGGAAGCGTCCGGGCTGCCCCCGGTGCCGGTCGTGCTCGACGACGTCCTGATGACGTTCGACGACGAGCGCGCCGTCGCCGCGACCGGCATGCTCGCCGAGCTCGCGCAGCAGTACCAGGTGTTGCTGTTCACCCACCACGACCACCTCGTCTCGCTGGCCGCCGAGGCGGGACAGGACTTCACCGTCGCCGCGCTCGCCCCGCCCGCGCACGTCGAGCCGGCCCTGGACGCCGACGCCGCCCGCGCCACCCCGATCGCCGGCTGAGACTCCGCTGCGGCGACGGGGGCTCGGCCGGTCGCCGAGTGGCCGGTCCCGCCGAGCGTCACGAAATGGCGATCCGGGCGACCACAACGAATCGGTGATCACCGATCCGTCGCGCGGATCGGGGTAGGGCAGGATCGGGGCCGTGAGTGAACGGATGGCTTCGTCGGGGCGGCAGTTCGAGATCACCGACGGGGACGCGCGGGCGGTCGTGTACGAGGTCGGCGCCACCCTGGCCGGGTTCGAGTCCGGCGGCCTGGCCCGCACCGAGACCTACCCGCCCACCGTGCGCCCACCTCAGGGGGCGGGCGCCGTGCTCGCGCCGTGGCCGAACCGGGTCCGCGGCGGGCGCTGGCGCCACGACGGCGTCTCCCAGCAGCTCGCGCTGACCGAGCCGGGCGCGGGCAACGCCATCCACGGCCTGCTCCGGCACGTCCCGTGGACGGTCGAGGAGCACCGGGACGACCGGCTGACCCTGTCCGCGGTCGCGACCGTGCAGCCGGGCTGGCCGCAGCCGGTCCGGGTCGCGGTCACCTGGTCCCTGGCGGATCTCTGTCTGAGTGTCACCAGCACCGCCACCTGCCTCGGCGACGGCCCGGTGCCGTTCGGACTCGGGTTCCACCCGTACCTACGGGTCGGGGACACCGACACCGACGACCTGCTGCTCACCCTCGGTGCCGACACCGAGCTGCCGTTGGCCGACCAGCTCCCGTCCGGCGCCGCCCGCCGGCTGGCCGACACCGACCCGCTGCGCACCGGCGTCGCGTTGCGCGGCCGGGAGCTGGACGCGGCCTTCGGCGGGTGCGCGCCGGCGGCCGGGGACGGCTACGTCCGGCACCGGGTGACCGACCGGGACGGGCTGGGCACCGAGCTGTGGGCCGACCCGGCATTCGGGTGGGTGCAGGTGTTCACCCCGTCCGACTTCCCGGGCCGCGGCCGGGCCGTCGCCGTCGAGCCGATGACCTGCCCGCCGGACGCGCTGAACTCCGGCACCGACCTGGTGACACTCGAGCCGGGGCAGTCCTGGACTGCCACATGGGGCATACGCCCGATCGGCTGAGTCGGACGGCATGTGCTGACGCCGACGTCCGGGTCGGCACCGCGCTCCGACCGTGTCGACGCGCGCGGAATGTGCCGATGCGAGCGCGGCCGCGAGCGCAGGGCGAAGCCGAGCGCGCGTCGTGAAGGGGAGCGCGCGTCGGCTGGTTCGAGTCGGTACCGGCGGGCTGTTGGGCGGGCCCGGGACGGTTGTGGTCAGAGACAGGTGTGCAGGGTCTCCAATAGGCGTGCGGCCCGGGTGTCGGTGTCCTCGGAGCGCAGTTCGTTGGTGACGAACGAGAACCCCAGCTCGTGCTCCGGCCACGCGCCGTGCCGCCCACCGCCGGCGCCGCTGTGCCCGAACGCCTCGGCCACCGGGCCGTAGGTGCCGATCGGGTCGGCGAGCTCGTAGCCCAGCCCGAACCGCAGCGGCCGGTCGTTGACCGCGTCGAGGCCCTCGGAGTGCGTGCGGGTCGCGGCGGCCAGCGCGGGGGCCGGGACCAGCGGGTCGCTGCGGTCGGCGAGGCGGCCGTAGGTCCGCGCCATCGACCCGGCGCCCCCGACACCACCACCGGCGGGGGAGCCCGACGTCCGGTAGGCGCGGGAGTTGACCAGCTCCGGGTCGTCGGTGAGTACCCGGTACATGCGCTCCACGATCCGCCGCCGGGACGGGTCGCGCAGGAACGTGGAGAGCCGGTAGTCGGGCTCGCGCACGATCCGGGCCATCCGCCCGGCCAACCGGTCCGGGGTGCGCAGCCGAAGATCCACCCCCGGCACCTCGGCGAACGCCTCGGCCACGGGGGCGAACCCGGCGGCGGTCCGCATCTCCCGCACCGGTGGCGGGCCGGCGCTCACGCCCCGACCCGCATCGTCGGCGTGTGCTCGAGCAGCTCGACGGTGTAGGCGTGCTGCGGGCGGGACAGCACCTCCTCGACGGTGCCCTGCTCGACGATCCGGCCCTGGTGCAGCACCGCGATCCGGTCCGCGACGTGCCGGGCCAGCGCGATGTTGTGCGTCACGAACAGCATCGCGGTACCCAGCTCCTTACGCACCAGCGCCAGCAGATCCAGGATCGCGGCCTGCACCGACACGTCCAGCGCCGAGGTGACCTCGTCGCAGATCAGCACGTCCGGGGCGGTGACCAGCGCGCGCGCGATCGCCGCGCGCTGACGCTCGCCGCCGGAGAGCCCTCCCGGGTAGCGCCCGGCGAACGAGCTGTCCAGGCGGACCTGGCCGAGCATGTCGTGCACCCGGTCCCGGCGCTGACCGGCGTCGAGGTCGGTGAGCCGGCGCAGCGGCACCTCCAGCGAGCTGGCGATGGTGCGGCGCGGGTTCAGCGAGGCGAACGGGCTCTGGAACACGTACTGGACGCCGCGTCGCTGTGCCGGCGTCCGGTCGTAGCCCAGCGCTTCGCCGCGCAGCGCGACCGAGCCCTGGTTGAGCTCCAGCAACCCGGCCAGCCCGCGGGCCAGCGTCGTCTTCCCGGAACCGGACTCGCCGAGCAGCATCAGGCACTCGCCGGGCGCCAGCTCCAGGTCCACCCCGTCCAGCACGGTGTTGCGCCCGTAATGCTTGGACACCCCGCTCACCGCCAGCAACGGCTCCCCGTCCGGCGCCGGTTCCGGGGCGTCGCGCTCCGGGGCCGAGTGCAGGTCCGGCACCGCCGCGATCAATCCGCGGGTGTAGGTGTGGCGCGGTGCGTGCAGCACCTGCGCGACCTCGCCGGTCTCCACCACCTCCCCGGCGCACATCACCGCGACCCGGTCGGCCAGCTGAGCGACGACGGCGAGGTCGTGGGTGATGTAGAGCGCGGCGGTCCGGGAGCGGATCACCAGCTCCCGGACGGTGTCCAGGACCAGGTCCTGGGTGGTGACGTCGAGCCCGGTGGTCGGCTCGTCGAGCACCACCAGGTCCGGGCGGCAGGCGAACGCGGTCGCGATCCCGACCCGCTGCTGCTGGCCGCCGGAGAGCTGGTGCGGGTAGCGGGCCAGGAACGCGTCGTCGCCGGGCAACCCGACGTCGGCGAGCACCTCGCGCACCCGCTCGGTGCGCTCGGTGGAGCTCGCGTAGATGCTCGTTCCGCTGGCGCTCCTCTCGGTGGACATGTGCTCGGCCAGCACCTCGTCGATCTGGCGCCCGACGCGCAGCAGCGGGTTCAGCGACAGCGCCGGGTCCTGCGGGACGTAGCTGAGCAGCCGTCCGCGCATCGAGCGGATCGACGCCGCGGGCAGTGCCAGCAGGTCCTCGACCTGCTCGGTGTGCCCGTCGAAGCCGATCTGGCCGCCGGTGTGGGTCAACCCCTCCCGGAAGTGGCCCAGCGCGGCCAGGGCGGCGGTCGTCTTGCCGGAGCCGGACTCGCCGACCAGGGCCAGGATCTCGCCGGGCGCGATCTCGTAGCTCACCCCGTGCAGCACGTCCCGGCCGCCGGTGGTGCCCACCCGCAGGTCGTGACAGCGCAGCGTCGGGGCGGTGCCGGCTTCAACAGGGGTGTCGGCAGGGATGCTCACGGGGTCGCCTCCACGCTCGTGTCGGCGGACGCGCGCGCCAGCCCGTCGGTGATCATGTTGGTGCCCACGGTGAGGATCGCGATCGCGGCCACCGGGAGCAGCACGCCCCACGGCGCGACGACCAGCGCGATCCGGTTCTCGTTGATCTGCAGGCCCCAGTCCGCGGCCGGTGGCTGCACACCCAGCCCGAGGAACGACAGCGACGCGATGTAGCCGATCGAGTAGGTCAGCCGCAGCCCCAGCTCCACCATCAGCGGGCCGGTGATGTTCGGCAGGATCTCGGTGCTCAGGATCCGGCGCCGCGGTACGCCGTACATCCGGGCGGCCAGCACGTAGTCCTGGCCGGCCACCGACAGCGTGGCCTGCCGGGCGACCCTGGCCACCCGGGGAATGTGGGTGATGCCGATGACCAGCACCAGCAGCCAGCCCGACGAGCCGAGCACGGCCACCGCCAGCAGCGCGAGCACCAGCTGTGGGAACGAGAGCAGCACGTCCCCGCCGCGCATCACCAGGCTGTCCAGCCGGCCGCCGCTGTAGCCGGCGATCATTCCGGCCAGTCCGCCGCCGATCAGCCCGATCGCGGTCGCCGCCAGCGCGTAGAGCAGCACCGGGCCACCGCCGGCGAGGAACCGGGTGAGCACGTCGCGGCCCAGGTTGTCGGTGCCGGTGACGCCGTCGGCGTGGAACGGCTTGCCCACGAAGTCGCCGACGTCGTAGCCGGTCATCAGCGGGCCGAGTACCGGCCCGAGCAGCGCGACCACGACGACCACCAGCGTCAACGCGGTCCCGATCTTCACCTGCCGGCGGCGCCAGGTCCGCCGCAGCAGCCCGGCCGCCGGGGCGGGTACGGCGGCGGCGTCCCCGCCGTCGGGTGCACTGTTCTGTGACTCGTTGTTCTGGGCGGCATCCGTACTCATCGGGCACCTCCGGTTCGGATCCGCGGGTCGGCGACGATGCCGACCAGGTCCGCGGCGAGGTTCACCAGGACGTAGAACGCGGCGATGATCAAGGTGATGGCCTGCACGACCTGGACGTCGCGGGTCGCGACGGCGTCGATCAGGGCCTGCCCGATGCCGGGGTAGCGGAACAGGAACTCCACCACCACGACGCCGCCGGCCAGCCAGGCCAGCTGCATGGCCAGCACCTGCGCGATCGGGCCGACGGTGTGCGGGACGGCGTGCCGCAGTACCACCGTGCGCTCCGGCAGCCCCTTGAGCCGGGCCATCTCGACGAAGCCGCCGTCGAGGGCCTCGGACAGCGTGGTCCGGGTCATCCGGATCACGTAGGGGATCACCACCAGGGCCAGCGTGAGCACCGGCAGCACCAGCTGGCCGGGCTGGGACCAGACCGGCTCGCCCGGGCGGGACAGCGTCACCGAGGGCAGCAGCCGGAACACCGAGGTGGACAGCAGCACCACCAGCAGCACACCGATCACGAACTCCGGCAGCGCCGCCAGCACCAGGCTGACCCCGGACACCGCCGAGTCGCCGGGACGGCCGCGGCGCACCGCCGAGTAGGTGCCCAGCGCCAGCGCGACCGGGGTGCTGATCACGGCGGTGAGCAGCAACAACAGCCCGGACGAGACGAGCTTGCCGGCCAGCAGCTCGGACACCGGGCCCTCGGTGGCCGCGGAGAAGCCCAGGTCACCGGTGAGTACGCCGCCGAGCCAGTCCAGGTAGCGCTGCCAGACCGGCAGGTCCAACCCGAGCCGCTGCGACAGCGCCGCCACCCGTTCCGGGGTGGCCTGCTGGCCGAGGATGGCGCGCGCCGGGTCGCCGGGCAGCAGCAGCGTGGCCACGAACACCAGCACCGACACGATCCACAGCACGACCACACTCACCGCGAGGCGGCGCAGCACCATCCGCACCAGCAATGACGGGCCACGTCGGGCCGGCGCGCCCGACGTCGTGGCCTGCTCGGGGTCCTTCACGGACGTGCTCACTGTCCCACCCACGCCTTCCGGAACTCGTAGCCGGACAGGGACAGCCCCGTCCGGTTGGGCACCAGCCCGCCGACGTAGCTCTGTATCGCATCGACCCGGTCCGGGAACGACCAGATCAGGTAACCGCCGCGGTCGTACTCGATCCGCTGCGCCTGCGCGACCATCGCCGTGCGCCGGGCCGGGTCCATCTCGGAGCGGGCCCGCCGGATCAGCGCCACGTACTCCGGGTCCGTCCAGTGCGTCTCGTTGAACGGGGCCTCGGGCATCGAGCTGGACGCGGCCTGCGGCAGGTAGTTGCGGGTGTTCCAGAACGACTGGGCGAACTCCCAGCTCAGGTACTGGTCGGAGAAGAACGTGGAGGTGTCCACCCGGCGCAGCCCGATCTCCACCCCGGCGTCGCGGGCCTGGGTGGCGAACACCTGCGCGGCCTCGACCGTCCCGGCCTGGATCGGCGAGGTCACCAGCTCCACCGACAGGCGCGGCTTCCCGGCCGCGGCGAGGAGGTCCTTCGCCCGGTCCAGGTCCTGCTCCCGGTTCGGGAGCGAACTCAGGTAGTCGGGGTCGAACCGGGAGTAGAGGTCGTTGGCGATGGCGCCCTGACCGCTGAGTACCTGGTTGACCATCTCCGTGCGGCCGGCGATCAGCCGCAGCGCCTGACGCACCCGCACGTCGTCGAACGGGGCGACGTCGACGCGCATCGTGAACGGCAGCCAGGACGCGGTCGGCGACGTCAGCACGCGGACCGTGTCGTAGGCCTCCATCACCCCGGTCAGGGCGAGCGGGACCTGGTCGATGGCGTCCACCTGAGCGGAGAGCAGCGCGTTGACCCGGGCGTCGTCCTCCGCGAAGTTGATCAGCTCCAGGCGGTCCACGTGCGGCTCGTCGCGCCGCCAGTAGTGCTCGTTGCGCAGGAACACGCTCTGCTGGCCCTCGGTGAACGAGGAGAACCGGAACGCTCCGGTGCCGATCGGGCGCTCGACGTCGAAGTCGGCCGGCACGATGCCGGTCGTGTACTCGGCGACGTACTGATCGAAGATCGGCGACGACTCGCTCAGGCTGAACCGCACCTGTCGATCCCCGGCCACCGTGACGTCGCGGAGCATCGTCATGCTGGACGCGCCGTTCTTCGGGTCGTCCGGGTCCATGATCCGGCGGTAGGTGGCGACCACGTCGTCCGGGGTGACCGGGCGACCGTCGTGGAAGCGGATGCCGCCGCGGATGGTCGCGATCCAGGTCCGGCCCCCGTCGGTCGGGGTCACCGACTCGGCGACGGCGGGGGAGATCGTGTAGTTCTCGTCCCAGTGCAGCAGCGGCTCGTAGAGGTTGAGCGCCCGGGCGATGTCCGGGTTGGTGGCCGGGATGTGCGGGTCGAGGGTGTCCGAGCTTCCGCCGCCGGTCACCCCGACCCGCAGCACGCCGCCGCGGCGCGGGGCACCGGCCTCGCGCGCGACGGCTGCGGTACCGCAGCCGGCGAGCAGCACCGCTCCGGACAGGCCGGCGAGCGTGCCGAGCATCCTGCGCCGGCTCAGCACCCGCGCAGCGGGGTGGGGAGGGCTGTTCATCGTCTTCTCCGTGGATTGGCGCCCCGACTCGTGTGCCGCGGCGGGGAGGTGATCAGCTCGGTTGCCGGCGCACCACCGATCGGATCGCCCGGCCGGCGTCGTCGGGGACCGGTCCGTGTACGTCGTCCAGCGCGGTGCCGACCGCCTCCGGGAACGGCATCGCGCCGCCGGAGCCGACGTGCATCGTCATCAGCTCCTCGGTCGCGCACAGCCGCCCGTCGACGTGGAGCTCGTGCCAGAGCCGGGCCCGCTTGACGTCGCGCTCGAGCCCCCGGGTGCGGACCTAGAGCGCGGCGGCCGGGCCGCCCGCCCCCCGGTAGCGGCCGTGCGCCGCCCGCGGGTACAGCGAGCATCCGGTCCCGGTGCGGTAGTCCGGCCCCATCCCGACGCGGTCCATCAGCGCCGTCGTCGCATCCCCGAACACCAGCACGTAGTAGGGCTCGGAGAGGTGCCCGTTGTAGTCGATCCACTCCGGGCGCACTGTGTCGTGGTGGACCAGCTCGGCGCGGGACGACCCGGTCGGCCCGGTCGCCCCGATCGGTTCAACCAACGCCGGCCTCCCGGGCCGCGGCCACCGCGCGGGTCACGGCGACGATCGCCCGGTCCCGCTCGGCGACCAGGGTGGCGATGTCGCGTCCACCGGCGCTGGCGTGCGCGCCGGCGACCATGTCGTCGCGCAGCCGGCCGGTCAGCTCGGGGGCCTCCAGCCGGGTCCACGGCGACTTCAACGAGGGACCGAAGTGATCGAGCATGTGCCCCATCCCGCCCTCGCCGCCGGCCAGGTGGAACGTCAGGCAGGGCCCGTGCACCGGCCACCGCAGGCCCGGCCCGTCGGTGATCGACAGGTCGATCTGCTCGACGGTGGCCTCGCCCTCGGCGACCATGTGCAGCGCCTCGCGCCAGATCGCCTCCTGTAGCCGGTTCGCGATGAAACCGGGCAGCTCCCGGTCCATCTCGATCACCGACTTGCCGATGTGCCGGTAGAACGCGGCCGCCCGCGACACCGCCCACGGTGCCGTCTCCCGGCCGGCGACGACCTCGACCAGCGGGATCAGGTACGGCGGGTTGAACGGGTGCCCGACGACGAGCCGCGACGGGTCGGTGGCCGCGGTCGCCATGTCCGACATCGGGTAGCCCGAGGTGGAGGACGCGACGACCACGTCGTCGGCGGTGGCGGCGGCCAGCTCGGCCAGCAGCGTCCGCTTGAGGTCCAGGTCCTCCGGGGCGCTCTCCTGCACGAACCCGGCGCCGTCGACCGCGTCGGCGACGGTGGGCGCCATCTCGAGCGCGTCCGGGTCGGCGCCGGGGGACAGGCCCAGCTCGGTCAGCGCGGGCCAGGCCGCGTCGATCGTGCGGCGCAGCTTGTCGTGGGCGTCCGGGGCCGGGTCCCAGGCCCGGACCCGGTAGCCGCGGGCCAGGAAGTAGGCGACCCAGCCGCCGCCGATCACGCCGGCGCCGACGCAGGCCACGGTGTCGATGCCGCTGACGGCTGTATCGATGCCGCTGACCGCGGTGTCGTT
>JAKDNL010000856.1 GCA_030451825.1 Pseudonocardia sp.
GAGATGTTCCAGGCCATCGCGATGTAGAACAGCGCGGTGCCGAAGCCGTCGCCGGGCGCGGTCGGCGCCAGGTCGACGACGGTCAACGGCGAGCCCGATCCACTGGACAGCGGCGCGAAGACGCCCTGCAGGACCTGGGTGAGCTGCATGCCGTCGGCCTTGGCGATGTAGAGCGTGTGAGTGCCCGGGTCGTAGCCGGCGACGGCGTCCCGGTCGAAGATCGCGTCGTGGATCGCGCCGGCGTCGTCGACGCTCGCGACCTCGAACCCGCCGGGCATGGCCTGCGCCAGCTCCGCGCCGACCTGCTGGGCCGCCGAGGTGCCGACGACGGTCACCGGGATACCGTTCGGCGCCGGGGCGTGGAAGGGCAGCAGGTAGAACAGCATGAATCCGACTACGAAGAACGTCGGGAACCACAGCGCGAGCGCCAGCTCCTTGGCCGTGCGCCCCAGCGGCGACCCCTCGCGTCCGTCCTGCTCCCCGGTGCCGGCCGCCTGGTGCTCTGCCACGTCACTCCCCTGCCTCGCATGCCCACACGTCGTCGGTGGACCGGGATCGGCTCGCCGGGATCGTTGGCTGTGCCGACGACCTTAGCGGTATGCTGCAGCGTCTGCAAAATTGCAGATCGAGCAGTGATCGACCGGACAGTGACGGACCGACGACCGAGAAGCGCAGGAGGTGGGACCGATGCCCGGACAGGGACACCGGGTCACGGAGACGGCGACACACGCCGCGCCGGGACTGCGCGCGCGCAAGAAGGCGCGCACACGGCGGGCGCTGCGCTCGGCCGCGCTGGCCCGCGCTCGCGCGCAGGGTCCGGACTCCTTCACGCTGCAGGAGGTGTGCGACGACGCCGAGGTCTCGGCGCGCACGTTCTTCAACTACTACCCCAGCAAGGAGGCCGTGCTCTTCGACTGGGACGAGGACATGGTCGCCGAGCTGATCGCCGCCGTCCGGAACCGCCCTGACGAGGAGGATCAGGCGACGGCGGTGCTGGCCGTCGTCAAGGGGCTGATCTCGGCGTTGATCACCAATCCGCTGTGGCACGAGCAGATCGAGCTGTTGCGCATTTACCCGCAGCTCGCACCGCGGATGGCAGCCGTGGACTGGACCGTCGAGGACGCCCTGGCCAGGGCCGTGGCCGACCGCGGCGGCCGCCCGCACGGCGACCTGGAGGCCCGCACCACGGCGGCGACGGCGATGGCCGCGCTGCGGGTGACGATCACGACCTGGCTGGCCGACCCGAACGCCCACGACCCGCGGGCCCTGTTCGGCCGGGTGCTCGAGCACGTCCGAGCGCTGTTCGGGCCCCGGCCGGAGTGAGGCTGGTCCGGCCGATCTAGCCGAGGTCGATCAGCACCGGCAGCCCCCCCTGGTTGGTGGTGGTGTGCACGAACCGGGGAGTCGCGGGGGCCTCGGTCCTCTCCCGGGCCAGCTGCTCCCGCGCGCCGTCGATGAGCTCGTCGATCCAGGGTCGGTGTGGCACGTGGTTGATCCACACCTGGACGGTGACCGCGTCCTGCAGGGTCAGCGTTCCACCGTCGTTGCCGGGTGCGATCGACAGCGGTTCGGCGTCGCTACCCCCGTAGGTGATGGTGGCCTGGAAGATCCGACCGGGCCGGGCCGGGGGGAAGTAGGTGGTCCCGGCCGTGCGGAGCAGCGGAGTCGGTCCGGTCAGGGCGATCGGCGGAATGACGATCACCGCCGCGACCGCCCATCCCTGCACCACCTCGACGCCGCCGCGGACGGGGCTGAATTCCTGTTCGGTCAGCCGTGAACACTCGGGGTCGACGGCGACCGCGGACACGATGTCGCCGCGGGGGATGGTGATCCCCGGGTGGCGGGTGCCGGCCGGGGGGCGCGCTGCCTGGGCGGGGCCGACGAACAGGCCCGGCCGGCCCGTTCCCTGCTCGCCGCGGCGGCGGACCACCCAGCTCTGCGACCGTGGCCCCTGCGGCGACCCGACCGCGAACCGGATCGCTGTCGCGGGGCTGCGCCTGTCCGGCAGGAGCCTGCCATTCGGGCGGGAGGTCACCGGTGGCCCGTTTCCGGACGTGCGCGCCGGCTCACCAGGCCGGGAACCTCCGGCTGCCGCCGGGGCGGCGGTGTGCCGGCAGTGGTTCCGGCGGTGGTTCC
>JAKDNL010000013.1 GCA_030451825.1 Pseudonocardia sp.
GCGGGGTCCTGCTCTAACGTTTGGGGGGGGCCCCCCCCCCCCCCCCCCCCCGGGCCGGGGGGGGGGGGGGGGCCCGGTTCTGGGTTCTCACACCGGGATCAGATCAGGACGAGACGTCGTAACGGTCGGCCATCATGACCTTGTCCCACGCGGCGACGAAGTCGCGCACGAACTTCTCCCCGGCGTCGGCGCTCGCGTAGACCTCGGCCACCGCGCGCAGCTCGGAGTTGGAGCCGAACACCAGGTCGACCCGGCTGCCGGTCCACTTCTTCGCGCCGGAGGCGAGGTCGACGGCCTCGAAGGCGTCGTCATCGCCTGCCACCGACTTCCACTCGATGCCCATGTTGAGCAGGTTCGTGAAGAAGTCGTTGGTCAGCGTGCCCGGCCGGTCGGTGAACACGCCCGCCGTCGAGCCGCCGGTGGTGGCGCCCAGCACGCGCAGGCCGCCGACCAGCACGGTCATCTCCGGGGCGGAGATGCCGAGCAGGTTCGCCTTGTCGACGAGCAGGTACTCGCCGGGCAGGCGGTTGCCCTTGCCGCGGTAGTTGCGGAAGCCGTCGGCACTCGGCTCCAGGTAGGAGAACGAGTCGACGTCGGTCTGCTCCTGGGTGGCATCCGTGCGGCCCGGCGTGAACGGCACGGTCACGTCGAACCCGGCGTCCTTCGCGGCCTTCTCGACACCGGCGGCACCGGCGAGCACGACCAGGTCGGCGAAGGAGATCTTCTTGCCGCCGGAGAGCGACCCGTTGATCTCGGACTGGAGCGATTCCAGCTTCGCGATGGTGCTGCCGAGCTTCTCCGGGTCGTTGGCCTCCCACTGGCGCTGCGGCTCCAGGCGGATCCGGCCACCGTTGGCGCCGCCCCGCTTGTCACTGGAGCGGAACGACGAGGCCGAGGCCCACGCCGTCGACACCAGCTCGGAGACCGACAGGCCGGACTCGAGGACCTTCGCCTTGATCGACGCTGCGTCGTCGGTGGAGACGTGCCCGTGGTCCACTGCCGGAACCGGGTCCTGCCAGGCCAGCTCCTCGGACGGCACGAGCGGGCCGAGGTAGCGCGAACGCGGACCCATGTCGCGGTGGGTCAGCTTGAACCAGGCGCGGGCGTAGGCGTCCGCGAACTCGGCCGGGTTCTCCAGGAACCGGCGCGCGATGGGCTCGTAGATCGGGTCCATCCGCAGCGACAGGTCCGTGGTGAGCATGGTCGGCTTGCGGGTGAGCTCGCCCGTCTCCGGGTCCGGGATGATGTTCTCGGCGTCCTTGGCGACCCACTGGTTGGCGCCGGCCGGGGACTGCTCCAGCTCCCACTCGTACCCGAACAGGATCTCGAAGAAGCTGTTGTCCCACTGGGTCGGCGTCGGGGTCCAGGTGACCTCGAGGCCGGACCCGATGGCGTCCCGGCCCTTACCCGAGCCGAAGCTCTGCTTCCAGCCCATGCCCTGCTGGGTGAGGTCGGCGGCCTCCGGCTCGGGGCCGACGTTGCCGTTCTCGTCCGGGTTGGCCGCACCGTGGGTCTTGCCGAACGTGTGGCCGCCGGCGATCAGCGCGAGGGTCTCCTCGTCGTTCATCGCCATCCGGGCGAACGTCTCGCGGATGTCGCGGGCGGCGGCGAGCGGGTCCGGGTTGCCGTTCGGGCCCTCCGGGTTGACGTAGATCAGACCCATGTGGGTGGCGCCGAGCGGCTTCTCCAGCTCGCGGTTCTGGAAGTCCTCGCTGCCGCTGTAGCGCGCGTCGTTGCCGAGCCAGACGCTCTCCGAGCCCCAGTAGACGTCCTCGTCCGGCTCCCACACGTCGGCGCGGCCGCCGGCGAACCCGAACGTCGTGAAGCCGCCGATCTCCATCGCCCGGTTGCCCGCGAAGACCATCAGGTCGCCCCAGGACACCTTGCGACCCCACTTCTGCTTGACCGGCCAGAGCAGCCGACGGCCCCGGTCCACGAGGACGTTGTCCGGCCAGCTGTTGATCGGGGCGAAGCGCTGCTGGGCGGTGCCGGCGCCGCCGCGGCCGTCGCTGACCCGGTAGGTGCCCGCCGCGTGCCAGGCCATCCGGACCATGAGCCCGGCGTAGCTGCCGTGGTCGGCGGGCCACCAGTCCTGCGAGGTGGTGATGACCGCGTCGACGTCGCGCGCGAGCTCGGCGAGGTCGACGGTCGCGAACTCCTGGGCGTAGTCGAAGTCCGGGTCCATCGGGTCCGAGGCCGGTCCGTGCTTGCGCAGGATCTTCAGGTTGAGCTGGTTCGGCCACCAGTCGACGTTGCCGCCACCCTCGGTCGGGTGCGCCATCCGGCCGTGGACGACAGGGCAGCCGCCTGCCTCCTCCCGGTTCAGCTCGCTCTCGACAGTCACGTGCTCGTCAGACACGGGTACTCCTTCCAAGATCTGCAGTGGTGGTAGTGGTGGAGCAGTCGGGGCACACGCCCCAGTAGATGACTTCGGCCTCGTCGATCGAGAAGCCGTGGGCGTCGGATGCGGTCAGGCAGGGGGTCTCGCCGACGGCGCAGTCGACGTCGGCGATGGCCCCGCAGGACCGGCAGACGACGTGGTGATGGTTGTCGCCGACCCGCGACTCGTACCGTGCGGGGGAGCCCGGCGGCTGGATCCGGCGAACCAGGCCGGCGGTCGTCAACGCGCGCAGCACATCGTAGACGGCCTGGTGCGACACCTCGCCGAGATCCGCACGGACGACCCCGATGATCGTGTCGGTGTCGAGGTGCGGCTGGGTGTGCACCGCGGACAGAACCGACAGCCGAGGACGCGTCACGCGCAGGGTGGCCCCACGCAGCATCTGCTCGAAGTCCGAAGTCGTTGGCACCCCCGCAGAGTGTCGGAGTTTCTGGAATCAGTCAAGAATCAGTCCCGCGGGTCGCGGGACCGGTCCGTCGTGGCGTGTCGACACCGGTCCCAGGCCCTGCCGCCGACGGCCCGTGCGGTGCCAGGATGGGCGGATGGAACCACACCTGGGCGGACAGGTCGCCGGCACGTCCGGAACGGGGTTCGTCCTGGGCGGTGCGCCGCTGCCGCTGACGGTGCCCACCCGGATCTACGTCTGCGGGATCACCCCGTACGACGTGACCCATCTGGGGCACGCGTCGACGTTCGTGTGGGCCGACGTCCTGGCCCGGGTGGTCCGGATGACGGGTACCGAGACCGAGGTGACGCGCAACGTCACCGACGTCGACGACGTCCTGACCCGCACCGCGGCGGACCGCGGCCGCACCTACGACGAGTTCGGGCTGCGCCAGGAGTTCTGGTTCGACCGGGCGATGTCGGCGCTGCACGTCCGGGCGCCGCAGCACACCCCGCACGCTCGCCATCACGTCCGCCACGTGGTCGCGCTCGCCGCGGCGCTGCTGGAGACCGATGCCGCCTACGAGCGGGACGGGTACGTCTACTTCCGTGGCGCCGACGTGCCGGCCTCGGCGGGCCTGGACCGGGGATCGGCGCTCGCGTTGTCGGCCGAGTACGGCGACGACCCGGACGACGAGCGGCGCGACGACCCGTTCGACGTGCCGGTGTGGCGCCCGTCCGGCGACGGGCACCCGGCGTGGCCGAGCCCGTGGGGCCCGGGGCGTCCCGGCTGGCACGCCGAGTGCGCGGCGATGGCGATGGCGACCCTCGGCGGCGTGCTCGACGTCCTCGTCGGCGGCGCGGACCTGGCGTTCCCGCACCACGCCTACCAGGTGGCGATGGCCGGGGCGGCGACCGGAGCGGGCCCGTTCGCGCGCCGCCAGTTCCGGGTCGGCACGGTCGGGCTGGACGGGGAGAAGATGGCGAAGTCGACCGGCAACCTCGTGCTCGTGCAGGACCTGCTGGAGCAGACCTCCGGTGCGGCGCTGCGGATGCTGCTCCTGGACCGCCCGTGGGCGCAGGCCTGGGACTTCCGCTCCGGTGACATCGACCTGGCGGCGCAGCGGCTCGAGGAGCTCTACGTCGCCGCGGGGCGCAAGCCCGGTTCGGCCGCGGCCGTGGCGGCCGTCGGCGACGCGCTGCTGCACGACCTCGACGTCCCCACCGCGGTGAACCACGCGATCGACGCCGGTGGGGACGCGGCGCGCCTGGCCATCCGCACCCTCGCCCTGCAGTAGCCGGGCGCCGCCGCCGTTACCCTGCGGGGCGTGACCGAGACATCGAGCGGTGGCACCGCGCTGCGCAGGGAGCCCGGGCGGCCCCTGTGGGAGCAGCTGCTCGAGGATCTGCGCCTGCGCCTGGACGCCGACGCGTTCACCCACGGGTTCCCGGGCGAGCACGCGCTCGTCGAGGAGTACGGGGTCAGCCGGCACACGGTCCGTCAGGCGGTCAAGGTCCTGCGCGACGAGGGACTGGTCGTCGCCGGTCGCGGGCGCCCGTCACGGCAGGCGGAGCCGGTGGAGATCGCCCAGCGCCTCGGCGCGCTCTACAGCCTCTACGAGTCGGTGCGGGCCATGGGCCTGGATCAGCGCAGCGTGGTCCGCTCGCTCGGGACCCGGGCCGACGGGGTCGTCGCCACCCGGCTCGGGCTCGAGGAGTCCACGCCGCTGGTCTATCTGGAGCGCCTGCGGTATGCCGGAGACGAGCCGCTGGCCCTGGACCGGGTGTGGCTCCCGCACTCGCTCGCGGCGCCGCTGCTCGACGCCGACTTCACGCGCGGCGCCCTCTACGAGCGCTACGCCGAGCTCTGCGGCGTCGTCCTGACCGGCGGCGGCGAGCGGATCCAGCCGATCCTCCCCACGCCGGCCGAGCACCGGCTACTGGGTGGCAGCTCGACCACCGCGGCGTTCTCCATCCAGCGCCTCGGCCGAGCGAAGAGACGCCCGGTCGAGTGGCGCCACACGCTGGTGCGCGGGGACCGGTTCGCCCTCACCACCGACTTCTCCCGCAAGGACGGCTACCACCTCGACCTCCTCGGCGCCCCGGATCGGACGGACCCGCGCCGGTGAGCCGACGGCGCCCCGCATGTCCGGGGAGGATCCTGGGGGCCGGGGGACCGTCCCTGCTCAGAGCGTGCCGGTGAGGGCCTGGATCCCGAGGCTGCTGGCGCCGACGAGGACCCACAGGCCCGCGCCGAGGAGTAGCGGTCGGACCCCGGCCGCGCGGACGTCGGCCAGGCGCATGGACAGCCCGATCCCGGCCAGAGCCGTGGTGATCAGGAACGTGCCGGTGAAGGTCAGTGCGGGGTGCCAGGGCTCCGGGATGATCCCGATGCTGGTCAGCGCCGAGGCGGCGACGAACCCGACCAGGAACAGCGGCACGATCTTCGTCCAGGGCAGGGTGCGCAGGCTGAACCCCGTGCCGCCTCCGGTCCGGGCAGTCGACGGATCCTCGGCCCGGGCCTGCCGGTGGGCCACCCAGAACGCCAGCACCATGACGATCGGGATCAGCATCAGGCTGCGGGTCAGCTTCACCACGACCGAGTACGGCCCGGCGTCGCCCCCGTAGGCGTACCCGGCCGCGACGACCGACGACGTGTCGTTGATCGCCGTCCCGGCCCACAGCCCGAACGCGTGCGGGTCCAGGCCCATCAGATGCCCGAGCTGCGGGAACGCGAGCACGGCGACGATGTTGAACGTGAAGATGGTGCCGATCGCGTAGGCGACCTGCGACTCCTTGGCCTTGATCACGGCCTGGGTCGCGGCGATCGCGGACGCCCCGCAGATCGCGGTGCCGACGCCGATCAGCAACTGCGCGTCGCCCCGGACGTTCAGCAGGCGTCCCAGCCCGTACGCGCCCAGCAGGGCGACGGCCAGGGTGCCGAGCATGACCGGCAACGACGAACCGCCGACGTCGGCGACCTGTCCCAGCGAGAGGGTGGCCCCGAGCACGACGATCGAGGCCTGCAGGACCGGCTTCGACGCGAACGCGAGACCGGGCCGCACCGTCTTGCCCGGGTGGAACACGGTCGCCACGAGCGCGCCGAGCACGATCCCGAACACCGGTCCGCCGACGACCGGGACCTCGGTCCCGGCGACCGTGGCCACGGCGGCGATGACCAGTGCCACCGCGAGGCCGGGGACCCGGCCGCCGACGCGTTCCATCACCCGTCGTGTCGCCGACCGGGAGTCCCGGACCTGCGCGGAAGTAGCGGCGGGGCGCACCGGCGGAGTGCTGATCGGGCCGACCGTGTGTGCCATCAGGCGTCCTCTCGGTCGTCGGACTCGTTAATGTTCGGACATTTGATGTCCGTACATTAGCTCCGCGCGCGATCTCGGGCAAGACGGGGTCGACGACCGGTCCGCGCGAGCTCCCCCTCCCCGCGCCCCATGGCTGAGCGAGAGCTCCTCTCGTCCAACCGGGACGTACGAGAGGAGCTCTCGCTCACCGGCGTCCGCGCATCACGAACGGGCTCGCCCGCGGGTCGGCGTAGGCCATGGCCGGAGTACCGGTCAGTCCCGGTAGGTGTTGTTGCTCGAGTGGTCGCCGCCGAGCCAGCGCTCGAGGTCCGTGCGGGCCTGGCTCCGGCGGACCTCGTTGATCGCTTCCGCGTCCGGGTCGTCGACCGTGAACTCGAGCAGCAGGCCGTTCGGGTCGGTGATGTAGAGCGAGACGCAGTAGCCGTGGTCGAGGACGAAGGTCTGCGGCTCGACGTACCCGGCGTCGGCGATCCGCATGCGGATCGCGTCCTGGTTGGCCTGGTCGGTGGCCAGGGCGATGTGCCGGAACGGCGAGGGGGTCAGCTCGGGGTCGAACAGGTCCTGGTCGTCGGGGTTCGCGAACTGGAAGAACGCCAGCGCGCTCCCGTCGGCGAGGGCGAAGAACGTGTGGCAGTAGACCCGCTCGGCGCCGAAGAGCTCGTCGACCTCGGTCCAGGTGGCCACCAGCGGCATGCCGATGACGTCCTCGTAGAACGCGCGCGTGCGTTCCTGGTCCTTGGTGACGAACGCGTTGTGGTGCAGCCGGATCGGCGGGCGTCCGGTGCTGGACGGCGACGGTGCGGTCTGGGTCATGAGGGATCCTCCTCGACGAGGTCACGCGACGCCGTGTGGTGGGAGACACTACCGTGGGGCTCCGACACTTCAAGGCTCCGAACGATCCACTCCGCCCGCAGATTCCTCCCTCGGAAGGCGATCCCGGTGACTGCTGCCCTACGTCCGCTGGCGACGTCGATCGTCGGGAGCTATCCGCAGCCGGGATGGCTGATCGACCGTGCGCACCTCGCCGGGACCGGCCCCGCCCGGGCACGCGACCCCGAGCTGTGGCGCCCGGGGCCGGAGCTGATCCTCGAGGCCCAGGACGACGCCACCGTGATCGCCGTCGACGCCCAGGAACGCGCCGGGCTCGACATCGTCACCGACGGCGAGGCCCGCCGGGAGTCCTACTCCAACCACTTCGCCACCGCGCTCGAGGGCATCGACGTCGACAACCCCGGCACCCGCGTCGGGCGCAACGGGACGAGCCAGCGGGTCCCGCGGATCGTCGGGCCGGTCACCCGCCCGCGCAGCATCCAGGCCCGCGACACCGAGTTCCTGCGGGGCCGGACCGGCCGGCTCGCGAAGATCACGATGCCGGGCCCGTTCACGATGTCGCAGAACGCGCAGGACGAGTACTACGGCGACGAGGAGGCGCTGGCCTTCGCCCTCGCCGATGCCTGCCACGCCGAGATGCTCGACCTGTTCGCCGCCGGCGCGGACATCGTGCAGATCGACGAGCCCTACATGCAGGCCGTCCCGGACGCCGCCCGCGCCTACGGGCTGGCCGCGCTCAACCACGCGCTGCGCGACGCGCCGGGGACCACCGCGGTGCACCTGTGCTTCGGCTACGCCGCCAAGATGCCCGGGCAGAAGCCGAGCGGCTACTCGTTCCTGCCCGAGCTGGCCGGGTGCGTGTGCGACCACGTCTCGATCGAGAGCGCGCAGCCCGACATCGACCTCGGCGTCCTCGCCGACCTCGCGGAGAAGACGGTCGCGCTCGGGGTGATCGACCTGAGCACGGACGACGTCGAGACCCCGGAGGTGATCTCCGACCGGGTCCGGCGGGCACTGGCGCACCACGGTCCCGAGCGTCTGGTGCTGAGCACCGACTGCGGCATGAAGTACCTGACCCGGGCGGCGGCGGACGGGAAGATGTCCTCGATGGTCACCGCAGCGGGTGTGCTGCGCGAGGAGCTCGGGGTCTGAACCGCGCTACCGGCCCGCGGTGGACACCGCCGATCGGGCGAACGTGGGCCCGGGAGGAACCGTTTCGGGGCGGGCTGCGAAGGTCTCTACGTGACCCAGAACGTGATCGACGACCACGAGGCGGCGCCTGCGCGCTCGCAGCGGACCCGTCGCTCGCTCGGACGGCTGATCCGCTACGGGATGGTCGGCGTGGCCAACGCCGCCGTCTACTACACGACCTACCGCCTGGTCCTGGAGCCGGTCGGCTACCTGGCCGCGCACGCGATGGGGCTGGCCGTCGCGATGGTCGTCTCGTACTTCCTGCACTGCCGATTCACGTTCTCGGTCCGGCCCACCTGGCGCCGATTCCTGCGTTTCCCCTGGTCGCAGGCCACGAACATCGCCGCGACGACGATCGGTGTGGTCGCGCTCGTGCACCTCGGCGTGGGGGAGCGGGTGGCTCCGCTGGCCGCCGCCGCCGTCGCGGTACCGATCACGTTCCTGCTGACGACCATCGCGTTGACCGGTCGTCGCGCGGCCGGTACAGCTCAGACGTCGTAGTCGACGGTGACCTTGTCCGAGACCGGCAGGCTCTGGCAGGTCAGCACGAAACCGGCCTCGACCTCGTCGTCCTCCAGCGCGAAGTTGCGCCGCATCATCACCTCGCCGTCGGTGACCTTCGCCCGGCAGGTACCGCAGACCCCGCCCTTGCAGGCGAACGGCAGGTCGCCGCGCACCTTCTGCGCGGCGTCGAGCACCGGGACGGTGCGCGGCAGCGTGAGCTGGGTGGTGCGACCGTTGAGCAGCACCGTCACCTCGCTGCCGTCGCCGTCGAGCTCGGGGGTGTCCTCGGCGCGGTCGAGTTCGGGCGGCGGCTCGTCGACGTAGAACAGCTCGCGGTGCACCCGCTTGCGGTCCACGCCCAGCTCGGTGAGCACGGCGGTCGCGTCGTCGGTCATGCCGAGCGGGCCGCAGAGCCACCAGTGGTCCACGCCGTCGACGTCGACCAGCGCGCCGAGCAGCGTGCGCAGCCGGTCGGCGTCCAGGCGGCCGTTGAAGATCTCGGCCTCGGTGGGCTCCCGGGACAGCACGTGCAGCAGGTGCAGTCGCGGGCCGTAGGAGTTCTTCAGGTCCGCGAGCTCCTCGGTGAACATCACCGTGTCGGTGCGCCGGTTGCCGTAGATCAGCGTGACGTGCGTGTCGTCGTGCGCGGCCAGCAGCGATGCCACGATCGAGAGCACCGGCGTGATGCCGGATCCGGCCGCGACCAGTCCGTGGTGCGTGCCCGCCTCGAGCTCCGGGGTGAACGACCCGGACGGCGGTCCGACCTCGACCTCGTCGCCGACCTCGGCCCGGTTCACCAGCCACTCGGAGAACATGCCTGTGTCGACGCGGCGCACGCCCACCCGCGGCATCGCCCCGGCCGGGGCGCAGATCGAGTACGAGCGGCGGTGCTCGCCGTCGTCGTTCCAGCGGCGCAGCGTCAGGTACTGCCCGGGCCGGAACGCATACGTCTCGCGCAGGGCATCCGGGACGTCGAACGTGACGGCGACGGCGTCGTCGCAGAGCCGTTCGATGCCGGCGATCGGCAGGTGGTGGAAGCCGTCGCCGTTCCTCTCGGGAGCGAACTGGGGGTCGGCGAGCACGTCGTCGATCGCGTCCTCGATCCGTAACCGCGACGAGCGTCCCTGCGCCATGTTGCCGCGGGCCGTCCAGGCCGCCTCACGCCGCCGGTTCACGTCAGATCTCCTTCATGTGTTCGAAGGGCTCCCGGCAGCTCGGGCACCGCCGCAGTGCGGTACATGCGGTCGGTCCGAAGTGCGAGAACTCCTCGGTCGCCGGGGCGCCGCAGTGCGGGCATCGCACGTCCGACGACGGGACGGTCAGCGTCAGCGGGATCGGCCCGGTGGCCGTCGGCCCGACCCGCCCGGGCGGGGCGATACCGGCCTCGGCGAGCTTGCGACGGCCGTCGTCGGAGATCCAGTCCGTGCTCCATGGCGGGGAGAACACCGTGCGCACCTGCACCGGACCGTAGCCGGCCTGCGTGAGCGAGGACGCCAGGTCGTGGCGCATCTCCTCGATCGCCGGGCAGCCGGAGTAGGTCGGGGTGATCGTGACCGTCACGGCGTCGGAGTCGATGTCGACGCGGCGGATCACGCCGAGGTCGTCGAGGGTCAGCATCGGCATCTCGGGATCGACGACGGCCGCGACGACGTCCCGTGCGTCCGGGCGGGTCGGGGCGCTCACCACGTCGCCCCCGGGTGCTGGCGGGCCAGGCTCTGCATCTCGGCGAGCGCGTGGCCCAGGTGCTCGGTGTGCACGCCCTGGCGTCCGCCGCGGCCACCGATCGTGCCGATCGCGGGCCGGTCCGGGCGGGTCAGCGTGGCTTTCGCGATGACCTCGTCGAGGACCGCGTCGACCTCGTCGCGGGTCCCGGCCGGGTCGACGGCGACACCGGCCTCGATCAGCCGCCGCTCCTCGTCCGAGGTCCGGAACAGCTCGCCGACGTAGGGCCACAGGCCGTCGAGCGCGTCCTGCATCTTCCGGTGCGACTCCTCGGTGCCGTCGCCGAGGCGCAGCGTCCAGCGGGCGGCGTAGTCGCGGTGATACGTCAGTTCCTTGACGCCCTTGCCGGCGACCGCGACGAGCACCGGGTCGGCCGAGCCGAGCAGGCGGTGCAGCAGCGCGAGACGCCAGGTCGAGAAGATCAGCAGGCGGCCGATCGCGCGGGCGAAGTCCAGGTCGTCGGAGAGTTCGGCGAGCCCGATGTTGCGGAACTGCGCGTCGCTGCGCTGGTAGGCCAGGGCGTCCTCGCCCCTGCTCTGCCCTTCGATGTGACCGCTACGCGCCAGCAGCACCCGGGCCTGGCCGAGCAGGTCGAGCGCGGTGTTCGCGAGCGCGACCTCCTCCTCCAGCTCCGGTGCGTTGGACACCCACTCGGACAGGCGGTGGCTGTAGATCAGCGCGTCGTCGCCGAGCATCAGGCAGTAGGCGGCCAGGTCGGCCGGGTCGACGCCATCGGGGACCGGCGCGCTGACCTCGGCTCCCGCTTCCTCGACGATCCCGGTGCCGAACGCCCAGCGCGGGTCGTCGTGATCGGTCGTCTCGGACAGCGACTGGTAGGCGTTGGTGGCGTCTTCCTCCATCGCGTGCGGACTCACAGGTGCGGCACCTCCTCCGGGATCTGGTAAAAGGTCGGGTGCCGGTAGACCTTGTCCGCGGACGGGTCGAAGAACGGGTCCTTCTCCGCCGGGCTGGACGCGGTGATGTCGTCGGCCTTCACGACCCAGATGCTCACGCCCTCGTTGCGACGGGTGTAGACGTCGCGGGCGTTGTGCAGGGCCATCTCGTCGTCGGGTGCGTGCAGCGAGCCGACGTGCACGTGGTTGAGCCCGCGCTTGCCGCGCACGAACACCTCGTAGAGCGGCCAGGTGCGGCGCTTCGTCTTGCCCTCGTCGGGGGTGTTCACACCGCCGCCTTCCGGGCCTCGTTCTTGCGGGCCGCCTGCTTCTCGGCGTAGGCCTGCGCGGCCTCACGGACCCAGGCACCACCCTCGTGCGCCCGACGGCGGTGCGCGACCCGCTGGGCGTTGGCCGGGCCGGAGCCGGCGATGACCGCCTTGAACTCCTCCCAGTCCGGCTCGCCGTAGTCGTGCGCCTGGTGTTCGTCGTTCCACACCAGCTCCGGGTCGGGAAGCGTCACGCCGAGCGCGGCGGCCTGCGGGACAGTCATGTCGACGAAGCGCTGGCGCAGCTCGTCGTTGGTGTGGCGCTTGATGTTCCAGGCCATCGACTGCTGCGAGTTGGGGGAGTCGCCGTCCGGCGGGCCGAACATCATCAGCGACGGCCACCACCAGCGGTCGGTCGACTCCTGCACCATCTGCCTCTGCTCGTCGGTGCCGTTCGCCATCGCCAGCAGCAGCTCGTAGCCCTGCCGCTGGTGGAACGACTCCTCCTTGCAGATGCGGATCATCGCCCGCGCGTAGGGCCCGTAGGAGCAGCGGCACAGCGGCACCTGGTTGCAGATCGCGGCGCCGTCGACGAGCCAGCCGATGACGCCGATGTCGGCGTAGCTCAGCGCCGGGTAGTTGAAGATCGACGAGTACTTCTGCTTGGAGTCGATGAGCTTCTCGGTGAGCTCCTCGCGGTCCACGCCGAGCGTCTCCGCGGCGGCATAGAGATACATCCCGTGCCCGGCCTCGTCCTGCACCTTGGCCAGCAGGATCGCCTTACGACGCAGGCTGGGTGCGCGCAGGATCCAGTTGCCCTCCGGCTGCATGCCGATGATCTCGGAGTGCGCGTGCTGGGCGATCTGGCGGATCAGGGTCTTGCGATAGCCCTCGGGCATCCAGTCCCGTGGCTCGATGCGCTGGTCCGCCGCGATCGTCGCGTCGAACCCCGTCTCGAGGTCGCGCTCGTCCGTGACCGGCTGTGAGATCGACATTGGGGCGATCGACACTGGGCACCTCCTGGACCGAATGTTCGTTCGGCTACCAGCATGGCTGAGCGGACGTCGCGACGCAAGGCGGCCGGGCGATCCGTCGGGCCCCTCGGGGGAGGGTCGAGGGTGTCCTCGCGCGAATTCGTTCGCGAACCGTCTCGGTTGGCGAACGAATTCCTGGACAAAGGTGCTCGCAAGGCGCCAGAGGCTGATGGCGACGCACCTGGGGTGGTCAGCGGTACGGAGCGGTCATCGCGCCGGGATGATCCCGGCGAACGCGGCCGCGACGACGTCGTCGGGGAGCGTGTCGGTGCCGGGCCGGCCCGGGCGGTACCACTCGACGATCGAGTTGATCAGTCCGGAGAGGAGCTTCGCGGCCAGGGCCGGGTCCACCCCCGCACGCACCTCGCCGGCGTCTACGGCAGCCCCGACCAGGGCGGTGACCTCGGCGTCGAACGCGCGGCGGCGTTCCAGCGCCCAGCGCTCGGTCTCGGTGTTGCCGCGCACCCGCAGCAGCAGGGTGACGTAGGGCAGCTCGGTCATCAGCACCGCGACCTGGGCCCGGATGATCGCGCGCAGTCGCTCGGCCGGCGTACCGCTCCGGGCAGCGGGCCCGTCGAGTGCGCTGAACAGCCCGTCGACGGCCCGCTCCAGCGCCGCCCGCAGCAGCGCCTCCTTGCCGGCGAAGTGGTGGTAGAACGACGACTTCGTGATCCCGGCCGCGCGCGAGAGGTCCTCCATCGACGTCGCGTCGTAACCACGGGTGTTGAACTCGCCGACCGCGACCTCCAGCAGCGACTCGGCCCCGCCGCTGGGTCGGCGGGACCGGCGCGCGGTGGACGAGGTGCTCATCGACCCTCGAACGTCGGCTTCTTCTTCGCCAGGAAATCGGCGACGGCCTGTTGGTGGTCACGGGTCGAGGCCAGGCGGGTCTGCGCCGCGCCCTCGTGCGCGAGCACGGCGGGCAGGTCGTTGATCGCACCGAAGTGCACGGCGGCCTTCACCTCCGCGTAGGCGGCGGTCGGGCCGGACGCCAGCCTGCGGGCCAGCTCCAGCGCCGTGGACAGCACGTCCCCGGCCGGGACGACGTCGCGGACCAAGCCCCAGTTCTGCGCGTCCTCGGCGGAGAACTGCTCGCCGAGCAGCAGCAGCTCGGTCGCCCGCGCCACCCCGACGGCGTGCGCCAGGCTGGCCGAGAGCCCGGAGTCGGCGGTCAGGCCGATCCCGGTGAACGCGGTGGCGAACTTCAGCCCTGCGACGGCGATCCGCAGGTCGGCCGCCAGGGCGAACCCGAGCCCGGCGCCGACGCACGGACCGTTGATCGCCGCGATCACCGGCTTCGGGGCCTCGGACAGGGCCGTGACGATCGGGTTGTAGTGCTCGGCGACGGTGTCGAACGCCGTCGTCGGGTCCTTCTCGAGGTTCGCGGCGTGCTCGCCGAGGTCCTGCCCGACGCAGAACGCCTTGCCCGCGCCGGTCAGCACGATCGCGCGCACGGTGTCGTCGGCGGCGACGTCGGTGATCGCCGGGAGCAGGGCCTCCTTCAGCTCGACGGTCATCGCGTTGTACCGGGAGGGCCGGTTCAGCGTGAGGACGGCGACGGCGGGGTCGGTCTCGTCGCGGGCGACCAGGACGGCGGGGTCGGTGTCGGCCATGGGGGCACTGTAGTGCCTCCTCGACCGAACGATCGGTCGACCGACGTGGGTCTGGTCCGCGGGGTGCGTCCGGTGCTAGTTTCTGGCCGAACGAACGGTCGGTCGAAGACCTGGAGGCGTCACCGATGACCCAGACCCGGGGAGCACTGCTCCGCAGCTACGTCAGCGGGAACTGGCACACCCCGCCCGGGGAGGGCCGGGCGCTGCACGACGCGGTGACCGGCGAGGAGGTCGCCCGGATCTCCTCGGACGGCGTCGACTTCGGAGCGGCGCTGGAGCACGGCCGCACCGTCGGTGGGAGCGCCCTGCGCGAGCTGACGTTCCACCAGCGTGCCGGGCTGCTCAAGGCCCTCGGCGGGCACCTGCGCGAACACCGCGACGAGCTCTACGCGATCTCCGCGCGGACCGGTTCGACGCTCGGCGATTCCAAGTTCGACGTCGACGGCGGCATCGGCGTGCTGCTCGCCTACGCTTCCAAGGCCAAGCGCGAGCTGCCCAACGACACCGTCTACGTCGACGGGGACGTCGAGCCCCTCGGGAAGGCCGGCACGTTCCTCGGCCAGCACGTCTGTACACCGCTCCGCGGCGTCGCGGTGCAGGTGAACGCGTTCAACTTCCCGGTGTGGGGGCCGCTGGAGAAGCTCGCACCGGCGTTCCTGGCCGGGGTGCCGAGCCTGGTCAAGCCGGCCAGCCCGACCGCGTTCCTCACCGCGAAGCTGGTCGAGCTGATCGTCGACTCCGGACTGCTGCCCGAGGGCACGCTGCAGTTCGTCGCCGGCTCGCTCGGCGACACGTTCGACCACCTCACCGGTCAGGACCTGGTCAGCTTCACCGGCTCCGCGGCGACCGCGCAGACCCTGCGTGCGCACCCGGCGATCGTCCGCAACTCGGTCCGGTTCTCCGCGGAGGCCGACTCGCTGAACTTCTCCGCGCTCGGCCCGGACGCCACGCCCGGCACCGAGGAGTTCGACCTGTTCGTCACGGGCCTGACCACCGAGATGACGGTGAAGGCGGGCCAGAAGTGCACCGCGATCCGTCGCGCGTTCGTGCCGGCGCAGCACGTCGACGCCGTCGTGGAGGCTGTGTCGGCGCGGCTGGCGACCGTGACCGTCGGAGATCCCGCTACTGCGAAGATGGGCGCGCTCGCCAGCCTCGAGCAGCGCGAGGAGGTGCGGCGCAGCGTCAAGGCACTGACCGACGCCGGACGGATCGTGTTCGGCGACCCGGACTCGGTCGAGGTGACGGGCGCCGACGCCGGCCGCGGCGCGTTCGTCTCGCCGTTGTTGCTGGTCGGGGACCCGGAGCGGGCCGAGCCGCACGAGGTGGAGGCGTTCGGTCCGGTCTCGACGATCCTGCCCTACCGGGACGCCGCCCAGCTGATCGACTACGCGGCGCGCGGGCAGGGCAGCCTCGCCGGGTCCGTGGTCACCGCGGACACCGGGTTCGCCCGCGAGGTCGTGCTCGGTGTCGCGCCGTGGCACGGACGGGTGCTCGTCCTCAACGCTCGCGACGCCAAGGAGTCCACAGGGCACGGCTCGCCGATGCCCCAGCTCGTCCACGGTGGACCCGGGCGCGCCGGAGGCGGCGAGGAGATGGGCGGCATCCGCGGGGTGCTGCACCACATGCAGCGCACCGCCATCCAGGGCGACCCGGACACGCTGTCCGCGATCACCGGCCGCTGGGTCACCGGTGCGCAGCGCCACGAGACCGACGTGCACCCGTTCCGCAAGCACCTCGAGGAGCTCCGGCCGGGCGACACCCTGGTCGCCGGGCCGCGGGTGGTCACCCAGGACGACGTGGAGCACTTCGCCGAGTTCACCGGCGACACGTTCTACGCGCACACCGATGCCGAGGCGGCAGCGGCGAACCCACTGTTCGGCGAGCGCGTCGCGCACGGCTACCTGATCGTCTCGTTCGCGGCCGGGCTGTTCGTCGACCCGGCGCCCGGGCCGGTGCTGGCCAACTTCGGCGTCGACAACCTGCGGTTCCTGACGCCGGTGCGCTTCGGCGACGAGCTGACCGTGACGCTGACCTGCAAGCAGCTCACCCCGCGCGACTCGGCCGGCTACGGCGAGGTCCGCTGGGACGCCGACGTGACCCGTCAGGACGGCGAGTCGGTCGCCCGATACGAGGTCCTCACGCTGGTCGCGAAGCAGGAGACGGCGAAGCAGGAGACGGCACAGAAGGAGACGGCACAGTGACCACCGTGGCGCGGCGCCTGGGGGACGCCCCCGCGCCGGAGTCCCTCGACCCGGCGGAGCGGATGTCGGTCGACGAGCTGCGCGCCCTGCAGCTCGAGCGTCTGCAGTGGACGCTGCGGCACGCCTACGACAACGTGCCGCACTACACGCGGGCCTTCGACGAGCACGGCGTGCGCCCCGAGGACTGCCGGGAGCTCGCCGACATCGCGAAGTTCCCGACGACGAACAAGGCCGACCTGCGCGAGAACTATCCGTTCGGCATGTTCGCGGTGCCCCAGGACCAGATCCGGCGCATCCACGCGAGCTCCGGGACGACCGGGCGCCCGACCGTCGTCGGCTACACCGCGAAGGACATCGACGACTGGGCCGGCCTGATCGCCCGCTCGATCCGCGCGGCCGGCGGGCGCCCCGGCCACAAGATCCACAATGCCTACGGGTACGGCCTGTTCACCGGCGGTCTCGGCGCGCACTACGGGATCGAGAAGCTCGGTGCGACGGCGATCCCGGTCTCCGGCGGCATGACCCCGCGGCAGGTCCAGCTGATCACCGACTTCGAGCCCGAGGTCATCATGCTCACCCCGAGCTACATGCTCACGCTGCTCGACGAGTTCGCCCGCCAGGGCATCGACCCGACGTCGACGTCGTTGCAGGTCGGGATCTTCGGTGCGGAGCCGTGGACCGAGCAGATGCGCTCCGAGATCGAGGAGCGGATGAACATGCACGCGGTGGACATCTACGGCCTGTCCGAGGTGATGGGCCCGGGTATCTCGCAGGAGTGCGTGGAGACCAAGGACGGCCTGCACATCTGGGAGGACCACTTCCTGCCCGAGGTCGTCGACCCGATCGACGGGAACGTGCTCGCCGACGGTGCGGAGGGCGAGCTGCTGTTCACCTCGCTCACCAAGGAGGCACTGCCGATCATCCGGTACCGCACCCGGGACCTGACGACGTTGCGACCGGGCACCGCGCGGCCCTCGATGCGGCGGATGGCCAAGATCACCGGCCGCAGCGACGACATGATCATCCTGCGCGGGGTGAACCTGTTCCCGACCCAGATCGAGGAGATCGTGCTGCGCACCCCCGGGTTCGCACCGCATTTCCAGCTCGAGCTGACCAACCAGGGCCGGATGGACGCGCTCGCGGTCCGGGTCGAGGCGCGTGCCGACACCCCGGCCGACCGTCGGGAGGCGGCCGCGGCGGAGCTGGTGCGGGCGGTCAAGGAGAGCATCGGGGTCAGCGTGGCCTGCGAGGTCGTCGACCCGGACTCCCTCGAACGTTCTGTGGGCAAGCTGCAGCGCCTGCTCGACCGCCGGGAGAAGTAGGTGCGGATGATCAAGGAAGGAATCCAGTAGGTGGCCGAGCGGCTGCGCTGGCATGCAAGAGCGAGAGCGAGGCGCCGGTTAACGGACGACCCGCTCGCGTACGAGGAGAACTGGATGTCCCTTGACTGCATGTACAGCTGTACTTCAGCGTAGTACGCTGACATGGGTGTCGGAGGAGGTCGACCGGTCCCAGGTCGACGGCACGACCTACGGCGTCAATGGCTGGTACAGCAACGGCACCGACCGGCGCCGGTACCGAGAGGGGGAACCATGAGCGAGGTCGAGAAGTTGCTCCGCGACGAGGCCGAGCACGCCGAAACCCACCAGGACGCCCCCGCCGGGACGCAGACCACGGTCTCCCGCCCCGGCCATGCTCGTTCGACGGTGTACTCGGTGCGGCTCAACCCCGACGAGGTCACCGCCCTACAGGAGTACGCCGAGAACGCGGGACTACCCGCTTCCACCCTGGTGCGCTCCTGGATCATCGAGCGCCTCCGCGTGAACGGGGCTACTCCTGATCTTCGCAAGATCATTCACGACGAGGTCCAGGCCGCCGTCCGCGACGCTCTCCAGCAAACCGCCTGAGCGCCACACACTCCGAACGGCGGCGGGGCGCCGGCTGCACGGTCTGGGCCAGGCCGGGCACCATGTGCGGCGGCCCCGCCCGACGCGTTCGGGGGCGTAACGCGGGGGAGGCCGGCGCGGAGTTCCCGGTGTCCCGACGATCCAGGAGGACACCATGGGATCCCGACTGAACCCCTACCTCAGCTTCCGCGGCGATGCCCGCGCGGCGATGGACTTCTACCGGGAGGTGTTCGGCGGGACCATGACCGCGACGACCTTCGGGCAGTTCGGCAGCGAGGACCCGGAGCTGGCCGACCAGATCATGCACGCCCAGCTGGAGACGCCGGCCGGTTACACGCTGATGGGCTCGGACACCCCTCCCGGCATGGCGCACACGCCGGGATCGACGATCACTGTCAGCCTCTCCGGCGACGACGCCGAGCAGCTGCGCGGCTACTGGAAGTCGCTGTCCGGGTCCGGGACCGTCACCGTGGAACTGGAGAAGCAGATGTGGGGTGACGAGTTCGGGTCCTGCGTCGACCGCTTCGGTATCTCGTGGATGGTCGACATCGTGCCCGCGCAGGGCTGAGCCGCGGGCGTCCGGGGGGAACGGACACCACCGATCCGTCCCCCGCCGGCCTCATCGGGCCTACGGTGATCGTCATGGTCACCACCGCCGACAAGGCCGCCACCCTGCAGAAGCTGCACTCCGATCCGGAGCTGCTGCTCGTCGTCAACGTCTGGGACGCGATCACCGCGTCCGTCGTCGCCCGGACACCGGGCACGACGGCGCTCGCGACCCCGAGCCACGGCATCGCCGCCGCGCACGGCTACCCGGACGGTGAGCAGATCCCGCGCGACGAGATGATCGCCGCGGTCGGCCTGGTCGCCCGCACGGCCGGGGACCTGCCGGTCAGCGCCGACCTCGAAGCCGGCTACGGCGACCCCGGCGGCACCGTGTCCCGCGCGATCGACGTCGGCATCGTCGGGGCGAACCTCGAGGACCAGATGAAGCCGCTCGACGAGTCGGCCAAGGCCGTGCGGGCGGCCGTCGCGGCGGGGGAGGCGGCCGGGGTGCCGTTCGTGCTCAACGCCCGGACCGACGCGTTCGTCAGGGCCGGCGAGAAGGACCCGGAGGAGGTGCTGACCGACGCCATCGCGCGCGGCCGCGCCTACCTCGACGCCGGGGCGTCGAACTTCTTCGTGCCCGGCAAGCTCGACGAGACCCAGGTCGGACGCCTGGTCGAGGCGCTCGGTGAGCGCAAGGTCAACCTGATCGGCGTCCCCGGCTCGATCTCGCTGGATCGCGCGCAGCAGCTCGGGGTCTCCCGCGTGTCCTATGGCCCGTGGAGCCAGAACGTCGCGCTCACCGCCCTGGCGAAGCTGGCCGAGGACGTCTACGCCGGCGGTGGCCTGCCCGCCGACACCCGCAAGCTGAACTGAGCGCGGATCCGGTCCACGACGATCTTCGCGGTCTCCGCGCAGGCCGTCGTGCCGCCGTTGGCGTACTCCTTGACCCCGTCGCCGACGTTCCAGAGGTTGGGGATCGGGGTCTGCGGCGTCAGGTCGTAGCCGGCGACGGCGCGCTGCGGCGGCCACCCGTCGCGCATGACGGCGGTGGACAGGATCCGGGCGCCGTCGAAGCCGGGAACCTGCTCGCGCAGGTCGGTGGTGAGCAGCTCGATCTCCGCGGCCTCGTCGAAGTCGCCGACGGCGGGCTTCGGGACCGACCCGCCGACGTAGAGGTTCCAGCCCGGCGGGGCCATCTCGGGGCAGGTGTCGGTGAAGTTCGCGACGTAGCAGAGCCGGCGCGACGTCGAGAACAGCAGCATCCCGGGCGCGTCGACGAGCCGTTCCCGGCTGGCGAAGTTCAGCGCGAGCATCGAGCAGGGGCGGTCGGTGATCCGGACCTGCTCGCGGTAGTCGGCGGGCAGGTCGTCGGGGCCGAGCAGCTCGACGGTCGCGGCCGGCCCGACGTCGCTGACCGCGACCGAGCAGCCGACCTCGACCCGCCTGCCCTCGCGCAGCACGGTCGCGCCAGTGATCCGGCCGTCGACGAGGTGCAACGCCTCGACCTGCGACGACAGCCAGATCTCGCCGCCGTTGCGGGGCAGTGTCGCGGCCAGTGACTCCCAGACGCCGATCGTGCCGTCCGGGCAGAATCCGAAGCGCTTGAACGCGGACTTGCGGGTGAAGTAGGTGAGGAACACCCTGGCCGGCAGCTCGTCGGAGCTGACCGCGAACACCGCGGCGCACATGTTGCGGAACACGCCCTGCACGGCGTCGTTGGTGCTGAAGCGCGCGACCCAGTCGGCGGTGGAGAGCTCCTCGCCGGGCAGCGCGTCGTCGTCCGTCCGGGCGGCGCCGATGCCGCTGAGCAGCTTCGCGCCCTGGCGGGTCATCTGCGAGAGCAGCAGACCCCAGCCGCCGCGGGTCACGTCGAGGTCCTTCGAACCGACCCGGTAGAGAACCGGGACGGCCGGCGCGCGGACGTCGAACTCGGCGCCGACCTCGGCGAACGTCTCCTCGGTAATGCCGCCGACCTCGATCACGATGGCGCCGTCGTTGACCCGGAAGCCGTCGATCTCGGTGGTCGAGGCCCGCCCCCCGACCTTGTCCAGGCGCTCCACGACGAGCGTGCGGTAGCCGGCGTGCGCGAGCCGGGCGGCGGCGAACAGGCCGCCGGCGCCGGCGCCCACCACGAGCGCGTCGAACGTGGAGTCGGGCGTGGGATCGGGCACCGGGCTCTCCTCTGATCGTTGCTTAATACAGAATAAATTAAGTGCTCGGCAGCGTCAAAGGCCGCGCATTCGCACTGCGCGGGGATCAGGGGGCGGGGATCACGGGTCGGGGATCAGGGACGCAGCGCGTGCAGAACCATCGACTGCGCGGTGCGGATGAGCTCGTCGATCGGGCCGCGCTCCGGGGCCCACCACTCGACCGCCCAGTTCAGCGACCCGAGCACCATCATCCGTGCGACGGCGGGGTCGAGGTCGGAGCGCAGCTGCCCGGCCGCGGCGAGGTCGGCGACGAGCCCGCGCCAGATCTCGTTGTACCCGGCGACCTCGGCCATCGCGCGGTCGCCGACCTGCTCGGGCAGCTGGTTGCCGTTGCGGATGATCGCGCGGGAGTAGTCGGAGATCTCCAGCTCGTGGTGCAGGTGCGACGCGACGGCGGCGGCGATCCGCTCGGTCGGTGACGTGCCCGGCGGCAGCGCGGCCAGCGCGTCGGCGAGGTGGGTCCGCATCGCCTCCGCACCGACGAACATGACCTCCTCGATGAGGTCCTCACGCGAGGGGAAGTAGTAGTAGATCGCCGGGGCCCGCACCTGGGCCTGTTCGGCGATGTCGACCAGGCGCGAACCGGTGAAACCCTTGCGGGCCAGTACGGTGGCCGCCGCGTCGAGCAGCCGCCCGCGCGTCTGTGCCGACTTCGACCCCGGTGCCTCGGGCTCGGGTCGCGGGGTCCGGCGGGGCATCGGTCGATCGTATGGCGTGGGGCGGCCGGGCCGTCGTCGACCTGCCTGCCCGGCCGTGTCCTGTTCTGACGTTTCCTGCCCTGCCGTGCCCGGGGCAGGGCTCAGTCGCCGGTGCCGAGTCCGCGGCCGACCAGCAGCTGGGCCGTGCGCACGGTCTCGGCGAGCGAGCCGCGTTCGTCGTTCCACCACTCGGGTGCCCAGTTCAGGGCGCCGATGACGAGCATCCGTGCGGCGCCCGTCGCCGGGCATCGCGGCCGGCGACTCCTCGACGTGCGCCATCGTCCGTCGCAGCCCGACCTGCACGACCTCCTGGATGACGTCGTCGCGGGAGGGGAAGTAGTAGTAGATCGCCGGCGCCTGCAGCCGTGCGATCTCGGCGATGTCGGACAGGCGGGTACCGGCGTAGCCGTTGCGGTTGAGGACCTCGGCGGCGGCATCGAGGATCCGCTCGCGGGCACGCGCCGACTTCGAGTCCGAGCGTGCCGCGACGCCGTCGCTCACCTGCGGAGATGCTCGCCGGGCCACGGCAGCGATCCTACGGGGGCATCCGTGCGCCCGGTCCCGCGCCGCGCGGTGGTGGTGACCCCTCGGCGGGGGTCGGGGGCGGGCGTTGCGCAGGCCTCCGAAAGGTGACTAATCTCGATTAGAATCGAGACGTCGAGGAGGCCGTCGATGACCGGCACGATCGAGCACAGGCGTGCGGCGCTGCAGGCCCGTTTCCCGGTGTGGTCCCCGACGACCCTCGACGGGTTCCTGGACCGTTGCGCCGCGGACTTCCCGGACCGACCGCTGGTCCTCACCGACGAGTCGACCCTGACCTACGCCGAGGCGGCGGCGTGGTCCCGGCGGCTCGCGGACGGCCTGGCCGCGCTCGGGGTCCGCCGCGGCGACCGGGTCGGCATGGTGATGGCCAACCACCTGGAGTTCGCGCCGCTGAAGTTCGCGGTCGCCCGCGCCGGCGCGGTGGCCGTCCCGTTCAACTACCTCTACCGGACCGCCGAGCTCGCGTACGTGCTGCGCCAGTCCCGCTGCAACGTGCTGATCACGATGACCGGGTTCGCCGGCCTGGACTACCCGGCGATGCTCGACGAGATCGCGCCCGGCTGGGAGAACGGCCCGACCGGCGCGCTGCCGGACCTGCACACCGTCGTGGCGCTCCCGACGGACGTCGCCGCCCGCGACGGTGTGCGCACCGTCGAGGATCTGGGCGCCCTCGGCGACGAGCGCCCCGGCGCGTCCGACGGGTCGCGCGCGGAGCCCGGGGACCTCGGCGACATCCTCTACACGTCCGGGACGACCGGGTCGCCCAAGGGCGTGATGGTCACCCACGACGCGGTGCAGCGCACCGGGTACGCCTCGGCGCTGACCCGGGCGTTCGAGGACGGGCGCCGGATCCTGTTCTCGCTGCCCTGCTACCACATGTTCGGCTACGTGGAGGGCCTGCTCGCCGCGATGATCGTCGGCGGCGCGATCGTCCCGCGCACGTCGTTCACCCCGGCCGACTACGTCGCCGGTATCGAACGGCACCGGGCCACCGAGATCCTCTGCGTGCCGACGATGACGGTCGCGCTCCTGGAGTCGCCGGACCGGCTCGGCCGGGACCTGTCGTCGGTGTTCGCGATCCTGTCCGGAGCGGCGCCGGCCCCGGTCTGGCTGTGGGAGAAGGTGCGGGCCGAGCTGGGCATCTCCGAGATCACCACCGGTTACGGGATGACCGAGTGCGGTGGCGCGATGACGATGTCGCTGCCCGAGGACCCCCTGGAACGGCACTCGGCGACGGTCGGGCGGGTCAAGCTCGCCGGCGTCGCGGGCCTCGCCCCAGAAGATCCGACACAGCGCGGGGGCGACCTGTGCCACTACCGCACCGTCGACCCGGTCGACGGCTCGGAGCTGCCCGCCGGCGCCGAGGGCGAGCTGATCTCCCGCGGACCCACGCACATGCTCGGGTTCTGGGACGAGCCCGACGAGACCGCGGCCGGCCTGCGCGACGGGTGGGTGTTCTCCGGCGACCTCGGCCGTGTCCGCGACGACGGCTACCTGCAGATCACCGGGCGCAGCAAGGAGCTCTACAAGAGCGGCGGCGAGCTCGTCATGCCCAAGGAGGTCGAGGAGCTGCTCACCCGCTCCCCGGGCGTCAGCCAGGCCTACGCCGTCGGTGTCCCGGACGACCGGTGGGGCGAGGTCGGCTGCGCCTGGATCGTGCCCGAGCCGGGCGTCACGGTGGACCCCGACGAGCTGCTCGCCCTGTGCCGGGACAAGCTCGCGCGGTTCAAGGTGCCCAAGCACATCCTGCTCATCACGGCCGACGAGCTGCCGACGACACCGACCGGCAAGGTCCAGAAGTTCCGCCTGGCCTCCCGTGCGGCCGAGTGGCTGGCCGGCTGACGGACGGGGTCGTGCGCGGATATCGCTGTTCCGGCGACGATTTCCGCGCACGGGGGGTTCAGGTCAGCTGCTCGCGCAGGAGGAACTTCTGCACCTTGCCGGATGCGGTGTGCGGGAGCTCGGCGACGAAGTACCAGCGTGCCGGGATCTTGAACGCGCTCAGCCGCGCCCGGCAGTGCTCGACGAGGTCCTGTTCCAGCGTGGCGGCGGGCGGCTCGTGCGTGGTCAGGGCGACGGCGACGATCTCGCCCCACGTCTCGTCCGGCAGCCCGACCGCGGCCGACTCGGCGACCGCCGGGTGCTCGGCCAGCGCGATCTCGATCTCGGCGGGGGAGATGTTCTCCCCACCGCGGATGATCAGCTCCTTGAGCCGGCCGGAGAGCGTGATCATGCCGCGGTCGTCCATCGAGCCGAGGTCGCCGGTGTGCACGTAGCCGTCGGCGTCGACGGTGGCGGCCGTGGCGTCGGGGTCGTCGTAGTAGCGCAGCATCTGGTTGTAGCCGCGGGCGCAGACCTCGCCCGCGACGCCGAGCGCGACGACCTCGCCGGTGGCCGGGTCGACGATCCGGGCGCCGGTGTGCGGCAGCGGCCGCCCGACGCTGCTCACCAGGTCGGCGCGCGTGTCGCCGCGGCGGGTGAGGCTGAGTACCGGGGAGAGCTCGGTCTGGCCGTAGAGGTTGCGCACCGACGCCCCGAACGTCGCCGTGACGGCCTCGATCATGCTGGCGGGCACGGTGGACGCCCCGACCAGGACGGTGTCGAGCTGCGGTGCGCGCGCGTCGCCGCGGCGGGCCGCCTGCAATACCGCGCCGAGCACGGTCGGCACGCTCATCAGCACGGTGCCGATATCCGTCCCGCGTGCGCCGCTCTCGGTCGCCCGCTCGCGCTCGACGGTGGCCAGCACCTCGTCCGGGTCGAACTTCTCGATCAGCACGACGGTGCCGCCGAGGAACGCCGGGCCCAGGTGTGAGATCACGCAGCCCGCGGTGTGGAACGCGGGCAGCGGTGCGATCGCCAGCACGCCCTCGCCGACGTCGGCGGTGCGCATGGTGAGCTGGGCGTTGTTCACCAGTGAGCGGTGCGCGAGCAGGACACCCTTGGGCCGGCCGGTGGTGCCGGAGGTGAACTGCATCATCGCCGGTTGCCCGGGGCCGCTGCGCTCGACGAGGTCGACCGGTTCGCCGCGCAACGCGGCGCCGTCGGACAGGCTGATCACGTGCGTCAGGCCGTCGACGTCGGCGCTCACCTGCGCGACGGTGGCGGTCAGGCCGTGCCCGCGCGCGCTGTCGGCGTGGATCAGGACGCTCGCGCGGGACAGCCGGAGTGCGTACTCCAGCTCGGTGGGTGTCTGCGCCGGGTTGAGGGCGACGAGCGTGACCCCGGCCAGCGCCGCCCCGTACTGGACGTGGATCCACTCGGCGACGTTCGGCGCGAGTAGCGCGACGTGCCCGCCCGGCCCGGTGAGCTCCAGCAGGGCGCCGGCGATCCGGCGTGCGGAGTCGAGCAGCTCGGCGTAGCTCCAGCGACCTTGCTCACCCGCGTGCGTGACCCCGACCAGCGCGGTGACGTCCGGGTGCTGCTCGGCCTGTAGCCGCAGCATCCCGCCGACGGTCGTCTCCAGCAGCGGCATCTCGTCGCGCTCGGGCCATTCGGAGCGGGTGATCGTCGTGCGCGGGAGGGACTCCGTGCTCATGTGCGGCCTCCGGAACCGGTGTCGAGGTGACGCGGCTCACCTGTTGAACAGAAGTTAAGACGTCTGTCCGGGTCCGGTCAACGCCCGGTCAACCTGGGAGCAGAGCGAGGCCTTCGTGTTCGGCGAAGTCGACGAAGTCTTTGATGTTGAAGGTCGCGAGTGGGAGGTCTCGGATCAGGCAGCACGCGGCGATCCAGCTATCGTTGACCGGCCGAGGCCAGCCGCGGAGCTGTGCGTAGGCCTGAAGCTCACCCCAGCGCGCCGCGACATGGGTGTCGTAGGGCAGGACAACAAGTTCGGCGAGGAAATCGCGCATGGTGGCGAGGTTGCGTGGTCTCCATCGTCGGACCAGGGTCCACTTGGTCAGCTCGCCCACGGTGACGAAAGTGACGGCCAGGTTGTTGCCGGCGAGTTGGCGGACGGTGGCCGGCGGCGTTCGTCGGCGGAGCAGCGACGAGGCGACATCCGTGTCGAGGACGACCAGACTCATGAATCGCCGGCGCGCCGGGAGGCGTAGAGGTCAGCGAGAAAGTCGGCATACTCGCCGTCCGACTCGAACGGATCGTACTCTGGGGCGAGGTCGTCGAGTGAGGTGAACGGCTTCGCCCCGGAGCGTCGCACCAGTTCCTCGGTGGAGACGAAGTCGGACCCTTGTCCGGCCGGCTGTTCGGGGGTCGTGGTCATCGGCCACCTCCGTTCTTCGACTCCATCGTCGCATGTCACGGCGACGAATCTGTGGAGCCGCGCCGCCGTCCCGGCCTCAGTACGACGCCGGGAGTCCCAGGCTCCGCTGGGCCACGAAGTTGAGCACCATCTCCCGGCTCACCGGCGCGGTCTTGAGCATCCGCGCCACGAACCACAGGTCGGCCAGCCCGTACTCCAGCGCCATCCCGTTGCCGCCGTGGGTCTGCATGGCCTGGTCCAGTGCCTTCAATGACGAGTCGGCCGCGGCGAACTTCGCGATGTTCGACGCCTCGGCCGCGTCGGCGCCGTCGTCGAACAGCTCCGCGGCGCGGAACGCCATCAGCCGGGAGAGCTGCGTGCCGATGTAGGACTCGGCGAGCGGGTGCGCGACGCCCTGGTGCGCGCCGATCGGGACGCCCTTCCAGACCCGGCGCTCGGTCGCGTACCGGGATGCCTTGTCCAGCGCGTAACGGGCGATGCCGTTGCTGATGCAGGCCGCAGTGATCCGCTCCGGGTTCAGCCCGGAGAACACCTGGCGCAGGCCCTTGCCCACCTCGCCGATCAGCGCCTCGGGCCCGACCGCGACGTCGTCGAAGAACACCGTGAACTGGTGCTCGGGCTGCTGCAACGCGGCCTCGATGTGCTGGAACGTCAGCCCGGGGGAGTCGGTGGGAACCACGAACAGCGACAGCGGGTGGCGTCCGCTCGGATCGACATCCGGCATCCGGGTCACGACGAGCACGGCGTCGGCCTCGTCGATCCCGGACGTCCAGTACTTGGTCCCGGAGATCTGCCAGCCGCCCGGCCCGTCGTCCCCGCCGTCGGGACGGGCCGTCGTGGTGATCTCGTGGCTGTTCGAACCGGCGTCCGGCTCGGTGATCGCGAACGCCATCTTCAGCGAGCCGTCGGCGATGCCGGGCAGCCAGCGCGACTTGAGCTCGTGGCTGCCGTGCGCGTCGATGATCGTGCCGCAGATGGCGGGGGAGATCACCATCATCAGCAGCGGGCAGCCCTGGGTGGAGGCCTCCTCGACGACGACGGCGAGGTCGGACATGGTGCCGCCGCCCCCGCCGTACTCCTCCGACAGGTGCACCCCCAGGAACCCGGCGTCGCCGAGGTCGGACCACAGCTCGGTCGGCTCCACATGCTGCTTCGAGCACCGCATGAAGTAGTCGTGGCCGTACCTGCCGACCAGCTTGCCCACGGACTCGCGCAGCGCGGCGCGCTCCGGGGTGTCGGCGACGATCGACGAGCTGTTCATCTTCGGACTCCTTGACGGGTCAGCGGCCGGTGAAGCGGGGACGGCGGCGCTCGGCGAACGCGGTGATGCCCTCGGCGGCGTCGCCGGTGGCCGCGACGTCGACGATCGCGTTCCTCTCCGCGTGCAGCTGATCACCGAGCGGGGTCTCGTAGCTGCGGCGCAGCAACCGGCGCATGCCACCGAACGCCCGGGTCGGGCCGGCCGCGAGCCCCGCGGCGACGGTCTCGGCCTCGGCGTCCACGTCGTCGGCGGGCACGACGCGGTTCACCAGGCCCCACTGGCACGCCTCGTCCGCGGTGAGGCGGCGGTTGAGCAGGAACATCTCCTGCGCGCGGCGCATGCCGACCAGCCGCGGCAGGTACCAGGTGGTGCCGCCGTCCGCGGTGAGCCCGATCCGCCCGTACCCGACGGCGAACACGGCGTCGGTCGCGGCGATGGCGTAGTCGGCCGTGCAGACCAGGCCCAGCCCGCCGCCGGCGGCCGCACCCCGCACCCCGACGACGAGCGGCGCGTCGATCTCGGCCAGCCGTTCGAGTGCCTGGTGGTAGTCGTCGATCATCCGGCGCAGCAGCGGCGGCAGCTCGGCGTCCTCGAGGCCGGAGAACAGGTCGATGTCGCCGCCGGTGGTGAGCATCGGGCCGTTGCCGCGCAGCAGCACCACCCGCACGGAGGAGTCCTCGGCGATCCGGGTGGCGGCCTCGCGCAGGTCGCGGGCCATCGCGACGTCGATCGCGTTGCCGTGCTCGGGACGGTTGAGTCGGACGTCCGCGACGCCGTCGGTCACCCGCAGCGTCAGCGTCGTGAACGGCGACGCGGCGTCGCGCCAGCGGGCGGTGTCGGTGTACTGCTCGAGGTGGGTGAACCGGCCGTCCCCGACCGTGAACAGGTGCGCGAACGCGGCGTCCAGCGCCGTGCCGCCACCGCGTCCGGCGCCGGAGTAGTGGCCGGTGACCAGCAGTCGCCCGTCGGCCAGCTCGAGGAACCGTTGCGGCACCGCGCGGGCCCGGAAGCCGCGACCGATCGCACCCCAGCCGTCGCGGCACATCGCCTCGGCACCCTCGTGCGTCCCGCCGCCGTCCGGCATCCCGTCGGCCAGCACGCCGACGAACGCTGGGTCGAGCAGCGCGTCCAGTGCCGCCGCGTCGCCGTCGGCGAGCGCGTCGTAGAGCCGCCGGGCCAGCTCGGCGGGAGCGGCGGTGACGGTTCCGTCCACGGTGGCACCTCCTGATAATTTCTAATCAAGAGTAGACACGGCGCGACGCGAGCGTCAACGCGCCGGTCACGGCATGGACGAGCCCCCACCGACGGCGACGACCTGGCCGGTGACCTGGCGCGCGGCGATCTCCGAGGAGACCCAGAGCACGGCGTTACCGACGTCGGTCGGCGTGGTGGGGCGGCGCAGTGCCTGGGTCCTGAGCACCGAGTCGACCTGCTCCCGGGTGAACATCGCGTCCGCGCCGCGGGCCCACACGCTGCTCGCGCCGACCGTCGCGTCCTCCGGCGGGAGGACCAGTCCGGGTGCGACGACGTTGGACCGGATGCCGTGCCGGCCGTGCTCGCGGGCGATGGTGCGGGCCAGCGAGATCAGGCCGGCCTTCGTCGAGCCGTAGATGCCCTGACGGATCGCGCCGAACGCGGAGTCGCTGGACAGGAACACGACCGAGCCGCGTCCGGCCTCGCGCATCGGGCCCAGCGCGGCTTGCGTGCAGTCGATCGCGGCGAACAGGTTGACCCCGATCGTCTTCTCCCACAGCGCCCGGTCGGTCTGCTCGGCGAACCAGCCCGGCTCGCTCCACCCGGCGTTGTTGACCAGCACGTCGATCCCGCCCCAGGCGTCGACGGCCCGCTCGGTCACCGCCGTGCCCGCGCCGTCGGCGGTGAGGTCGATCGCCAGGGCGTCCGCGTCGGCGGCACCGAGCTCGCGCAGCTCCGTGGCCACCGCGCCGGCCCCGTCGCCGTCCACGTCGACGACGAGCACCCGCGCGCCCTCACCGGCGAAGCAGTGCGCGATCCCACGCCCGATGTTCGCGCCGCCTCCGGTCACGACCACCCGCGCGCCGGCATGTCCGAGATCCATGGAGCTCCCTCCGATCGCTCCCACGGAGGGAGCCGGCTTGCGATCGCCCGTTCCGTGCAGGATGATTTTAATCTAGTTTCGAGAACGTGGTCGAGGGGAGTCGGCGTGGCACTGGCCGAAATGCCGGGACGGACGTCGGGGACGGCGATCCCGTACGACCGGCTGATCGAACCGGAGCGGGTGCACGGCTCGCTCTACACCTCACCGGAGATCTTCGCCGACGAGCTGGAGCAGATCTGGTACCGCACCTGGGTCTACGTCGGGCACGTCAGCGAGATCGCGCAGCCGAACGACTACGTGCGCAAGACGATCGGCCCGCAGGACGTCGTCATGACGCGGGGCGCCGACGGCGAGGTGCACCTGCTGCTCAACCGCTGCGCGCACCGGGCCAACCTGGTCTGCGAGGCGGCGGCGGGCAACTCCAGCTCGTTCCGCTGCCCGTATCACGGCTGGACCTACCGCAATACCGGTGACCTGGTCGGATATCCCTTCCCGCAGGGGTACGGCGGCCGCGGGAAGCTCGACGGGCTGGGCCTCGGGCGGGTGCCGCGGGTCGGGGTCTACCAGGGCTTCGTGTTCGGCAGCTTCGCCGCCGACGGACCGTCGCTGGCCGAGCACCTCGGCGAGGCGGCGGGGGAGCTGGACCGGCTGGTCCGGCTCTCGCCCGAGGGACGGGTGGAGATCACCGCGGGGTTCCTCCGGCACCGGGCACGGGCCAACTGGAAGCTGCTGGCCGAGAACGAGACCGACGGCTACCACCCGCAGTTCGTGCACCAGTCGATCTTCTCCGTGGCCGAGAGCGGGATCGGGGCGCTCTACGGGGAGAAGTCCACCGCGGTCACCCGCGACCTCGGCGGCGGGCACAGCGAGAACGACCTGCGCCCGGAGTTCCGCCGGCTCGGCGCGCCCCTGGGCTGGTTCGGCACCACCGAGAGCAAGGTTCCGGCCTACGCCGCCGCGATGCGGGCCCGGCACGGCGACGCCGCCGAGGAGATCATGATCGAGGGCGCCCCGCACGTGATGATCTTCCCGAACCTGTTCATCGCGGAGATCCAGCTGTTCGCGATCCAGCCGCTGGCCGTGGACCTGACCGTGCAGCACGTGACCGCCATCGGCCTCGCGGGCGCGCCGGAGATGAACACGCGGATGCTGCAGCAGAGCATCGGCTCGGTCGGCCCGGCCGGGCTGCTGCTCGCCGACGACACCGAGATGTACGAGCGCAACCAGGCCGGCGTCGCGGAGCTGCGACCGGAGTGGCTCGACGTCCGCCGCGGGATCGGCCGGGAGAGCGTCGACGAGCGCGGCCTGAGGATCGGCGGCGCCACCGACGAGACCGCGATGCGCGGGTTCTGGCGGCACTACCAGCAGCTGATGACCACCGACCGGGTCCCGGCCGGAACCGCGGCGGGACCGGCACGATGACCGGGGTGGTGAACGGGGTGGCGAACGCGACAGTGCCCGACATCCGCCGGATCGAGCAGTTCCTCTACCGCGAGGCGCGCCTGGCCGACGAGCACGACTACGACGGCTGGGAGTCGCTCTGGACCGACGACGGCCTGTACTGGGTGCCGGCCGGCGGCGACGACATCGACCCGACGACCCAGATGTCGATCGTCTACGACAACCGCCGCCGCATCGCGACCCGGATCAAGCAGTTCCACACCGGCAAGCGGCACACCCAGATCCCGGCGTCCCGGCTGCGCCGCGTGGTGTCCAACGTGGAGGTGCTCGGCACCGAGCGCGGAGAGACGACAGTGGAGGCGAACTTCGTGCTCGTCGAGTCCCGCGAGCGCGGCACGGAGATCTGGGCCGGGCGCTACACCTACCGGCTGCGCGAGGTCGACGGAGAGCTGCGGATGGCCTACAAGAAGGTCGCGCTGGTCGACAACGCCCGCGTGATCCCGACGATGTCGTTCCTGATCTGATGCGGCGGGTGCGGGGCGATCCGGGCAACGGCGTGGTCGGCAACGAGTTCGCCGAGGTCGCCGTGAGCATCGACGAGGAGGCGAACGGCCCGCGGCTGCGGATCGAGGACCTGCGCAGCGGCCGGGTCCGGTTCCTCGACCCGCTCGAGCTGGAGACCCTCGTGCACCTGCCCGAGGGCACGCTGCAGTCCCTGCTCGACCCGTCGGCCGACCGCTGGCGGGAGGACCGGGAATGAGTGACGACGACCCGGTGCTCACCACCGTCGACGAGCGGGCAGGCGCCCGCGTCGCGACGGTGCTGCTCAACCGCCCGCAGGCGCGAAACGCCATCACGATCGCGCTGGCCCAGGGCCTGCACGACGCGCTCGCCGACGCGGCCGGGCGCGCGGACGTGATCGTGATCCGGGGCG